>JAHDBS010000129.1:0-8356 GCA_020630225.1 Anaerolineales bacterium
AACGACGCACAGCAGCGTCTTTGACATCAAGTAACGGTTTCCAGCGAATGCCATACTTAATAACAGCTGGCATTTGCAACAATAAATGCAACAAAGCGCCTAAAACTGTGCCCCAAGCGAGGCCATAAATCCCCATTGTTGGCGATAAGAATCGTGCACCAGCAATAATACCGAGACTATATGCAGCTGGAGAAAATGCAGGGAGCAAAAAATGTTGATGGGCATGCAAAGCCGCTGTCACCATCCCGCTAAGCGAGAAGAGGATGGTTGAGAACACCAATATTTGCATCAAGCTACCTGTCAGCTCTTGTGTCTCAAGTGGGAAGCTTGTATCCGGCCCTAAGATAAGCCTGACGAACGCTGGGGTAAAAATCAATACGATTGTGCCCACTACCGCTAAGGCTAAAAAGACGAGATTCACAACCTTACTAAACAACTGATTTGCCTCAGTTGAGTCGTCTTTAGCTAGGTATTCTGAGTAAATTGGCAAGAACGCAAATGCAAGCGCCCCACCAGAAAAAACAGCAAAAAGCAGTGACGGAATGTCATCGGCAGCGTTGAACGCATCTAACGCGAAACTAGTGCCGAATAAATTAGAAATAATGCGCTGGCGTACTAGCCCAACAACCGTAGAGGTTGCCAGACCAAGCATCACTATCACGGCTGCACGTGCAGCTTGTGGTTTTTGAGCCGATGTTGTCATTTTTATCCGCCAGTTGCCACGCCTAATTGTTGCAAGGCTGATTCTGCTTCCACAAAATTTGGATTATGCACGAGGGCTTTTTCATAGTCTGCAATAGCAGAATCGAGATCGCCCTGCGCTAAGCTGGCAGAGGCACGCCAAAAATAGCTTTCTTCCAGCCCACCGCCTGCATCTTGAAGTGTAATTTGTGCTAAATCATACACCTCACGCTGTCGACCAGTTTCATAGTAAGCACGATACACGCCGAACTGATACCAAAGCATGCGCCATGGCATCCCAACATTCCGCGCTTGGTCAAAACTACTAGCAGCCGCAACATAGTCACGGAAATAGTTATAGTTTGTCCCGAGATTGTGCCAAGCAAACACGTTGTCAGGCGTATCTAAAGTCTCTTTCTGAGCCGCATCCAACGCGCGCTGATAGCTGCCTTCTAACGTCGCATAATCGCCTAGTAGCGTCATCACTTTGGTTTCATCTTCAGGCGGGTACAACACAATAAAGAGCCGATTGAATGCTTGCCAATCATAGTCAAATTTGTCGTAAGCAACGCGCTCATTTGGTCCACGGTATGAGTCATATGTCACCATACGCTGGTTAACATCATCGTAGCCAGTGACGAGGACATAGTGTCCCATCCAACCAATGTCAGCATCGACGTCATAGCCTTTCTCAGCAATTACTGGATAGCCGTTCGCAATCAGCAATTTGAGCAGCTCAAGATTACCGCCAACGCGATAAGAGTGTCCCAACCAGCCAACATTACTATTCAAGTAAGATTGCATTTCATCTGGTCGGACATTTTTGTCGTTCTGATCTGGCTTTAAGAAATCTGCTGTCTCTCTTTGAGTACCTTGCCAGCCCCAGTAACTCAATCCCATCGCAAGTGTAGCTGGACCGCAATTATTCCAACGCTGGTACTCATGCGAAATCCCGCTTAGTGTTGCGCTACTTGGCACCTCAAATGACACATTAACGCTTAATGTCGGCTCTGGTTGAGAAGTCTCAGTTGGCGTTGGGAACGCTAACAATGTAGCCGTAGGGGTAAATTCAGGTGGCAGCGGCGTTGCTGTTGGCGCCGGTGTATTTGTTACCGGAATAGGCGTTGCTGTTGGGGTCTCATTGGGAGCAACATCTTCAAACGCAATTTGCACGGTTGGCACTGCTACTTGACTATTGAGATTAAGAGCAATGTCTGTTGGCTGGACTGTCGGCAGAATATCCGCTTCCCGCGGATTGACAATGTCACGCACCCGCGCACGGGCAACTTCAACCCGCCAGAATAGGCGTTCATTGACGGCTGGCAATTGATAAACATAAGCACTGACAAAGCCACTGCCAATGCATAAGCCCATAAATAAAAAACTAAAAAAAATTAGGCTGACTGTAGATCTGCGTCGATAGCGGCGCATGGTGCGTTCGACGCCATAGCGAGAATTCATACTACGCATGTTACTACAAGCTCACCGTTAAAAACGGAAGCCATGTAACACTCATTTTTCTTTGTGGGAATTTAGTTAGGAGGTAAGCAGGTTACGCGTGGGTTAACGTTGCCCAAGGTACTCCAAAGCAGAAATTGCGTCCGTGAAATTCTTATTCACTTCAAGTGCTGCTTCAAAATCTTCTATTGCAGATGTGGTGTCACCCAACATCACACGCGCCCAACCACGCCAGAGGAAGGATTCCTCAAGGTCCGGACGAGCATCTAACGTTGCAGACGCTAAATCTTCAACATCTTGGTAGCGACCTGTGTAGAAATACGCACGATAGGCCCCAAATTGATAGAACAGCATCCGCCATGGTAAGCCAATTTCGCGGGCCGTATCATATGCAGTGGCAGCTTCTGTAAAGCGGTCAAAGTAATTCAGATTTGACCCATAGTTTGCCCAAACAAATGCGTTTTCAGGGTCACTTTCGGTTTCAGCCTTAGATTGTGCCAACGCGTTTTCGCGGTTGACATCTTCATCAGCATCATCACCAAGCATATATTCAATCTTGGTCAAGTCACCAGCAGGGAAAACCAAAATAAATAGTCGGTTGAACTGTTGCCACAATTCATCAACTTCTTCATATGTCATAACCCGATTGGGACCACCCGTCGCGTCTTGAACAATGAACGTCTGCGCATCGCGATCATACCCAGTAATAAGCAAGTAGTGCCCAACCCATAGGGTGCCACCATTCACGTAATACCCGGTTTCAATGATGACTGGATAATCGTTGGCAACAAATAACTCGATGGTTTCAAAGTCACCACCAACACGGAACAACGCATCTAACCAGCCAGCACGGGTCTTCACGTAATAGACAAGTTCGTCCCAGCGAACATTTTTATCACGCAGTTCGGGCTTCAAAATCTCCGCAACGTCTTCTTGCGTTCCTTCCCAACCGTAATAGCTGAGATTCATAGCAAGCGTTGAAGGACCACAATTATTCGGCGTTTGATATTCGTGTCGGACACCTTCTAAGCGCATTTGCGCGGGAGGATCTACTAAGTCAAACGTAATAGGCGTTGGCGTTAGCGTTGGCTCTGGCGTTGGCACATCCGTTGGCAATGCCGTCGCAGTTGGCGACGGAGTGTCGGTTGGTTCGGCAATAGACGCCAACAAAGCATTGTCATAATCTACAAGATTATCAAAGTCGTTCGGAACTGTTGCGGCAGCAACTGCTGCACTACCCGCATTACTGTCAGACACGCTTGGCAGCACGTCTGAATCACGGAAAAAACGATCACGATAAGCCGCACGAATTTGCTCCACACGCCAGCCAATTGCAGACTCATTCGCAGTGATATTCAAAGAAATAAAAATGAGTAACACCAAGATACCAGCAAGCAGTGTTGCCCAAATCCAAAGTGGGATATCTCGCTCAGGTTGGCGAATCGGTTCGTTGATCATTACTCGAGATTATACTGACCGCGAAGGTAGATTGGGTGAAAGTATAGTTACAATTCGTGAAACAATTGGTAAGGGTTTAGTTTGGGAGTGTTACCAAAGAAGCAAAACGTAAGCTTTTGTACACTCCATGTGAATATCACATTTTCACATGCGCGCCGCCAACTCATTGCAATACAATGACAACCGCTCAGGTGGCTGCTATCATAATTGGGATGAAATTTAGTGAAGGCATCTTCCAAATCGAGCCCAAAGACTGGCTTTACCAGCATAACTTCCAAGACTATTTCGATAGCGAACAACCGTTAGAAGTTGACCTTGGCGCAGGTAAAGGCCGCTTCATTTTGGCCCGAGCAGCAAAGCACCCAGACATCAATTTTCTGGGTATTGAACGTAAATTAGTTCGCGTTCGTAAAATTGAAAAAAAGGCCTACCGAGACGGTACACACAATATTCGGTTACTTCGTTTGGAAGGCCAATATAGTGTGCAATATCTGTTTCCAGATGCAAGTGTAAGTACATATTACATCTTTTATCCAGACCCTTGGCCGAAAGCAAAGCATCACAAAAATCGGCTAATGAAAGCAGATTTTGTTGACCAACTCCATCGTACACTACAAACGGGTGGAAAAATTCATTTTTCCTCAGATCATCTCCCTTACTATGATGAAGTCAAGGAATTGATGGACGCAGATACGCGTTTTGACTCTATTCCGGCATTCCTTCCAACCTCTGACGAGACTACCGATTTCGAATTACTGTTTGCCGACAAGATTCCTGGTCGCTGTTCATACCAAAAACGGTAAACACCATGAATATTGTTGATTTCACAACCGGAATTGCTCAGGACGCGGGGCAGCAATTGCTGCACATGCAGAAGGAAGCAACGGTTAGCAGTAAAGTTGACGGTTCACTAGTTACAGAAGCTGATATTGCAGTTGATCGCTTTCTGACCGAACAAATTCAACAACACTACCCAGAAGATTCCATCATTAGTGAAGAAAGCACGCACCATCATCGGGCGGCGCCAGCTACTTGGGTGATAGACCCCTTAGATGGCACAACAAATTTCACTGGCGGCTTGCACTTCTGGGGCGTCTCAATTGCCCGAATCGAAAATAATCAACCTACATTAGGCGTGTTGTATTTTCCCGTTGTCAATGAGCTATATCATGCGCACAAAGGCAGCGGCGCATTTGAAAACGGAAAAAGACTGCAAACAGTAGATCAAGCTATTACAAAAAATACGTTTATGTTTAAGTGCAGTCGGACAAGAAAGCACTACAACGTAAATTTACCGTGTCGATCAAGAATGTATGGCTCTGCGGCTTATAACCTTTGCACCGTTGCCCGCAATAATGCGATTTTGAGTATAGAAATCACCCCCAAGCTATGGGACTTCGCCGCTAGCTGGATCATTGTGGAAGAGGCTGGTGGACACATAGATACCCTAGATCATTCAGATCCATTTGCACTCTCAAGTGATATTAACTACGCCACCCACGGCTTCTCTGTGCTTGCCGCTGCAAACAAAGCAATTTGGCACGAAGGACAAGCCGCCATTACACCAAAATAATCGCAACCAATGAAACATTGGATTTCTGCATTTCGTCCGCGAACGCTAGTTTTAGCCGTTGCAAGCATTGCGATGGGAGCTTTTCTGGCTGCCCACGATGGCGTGTTACGCTGGCCAGTCGTTCTACTAACCATATTAACCGCCACTAGCTTGCAAGTGCTTTCTAATCTTGCAAATGACTATGGTGACACCATTCATGGCGCAGATAGCAGCGAACGGGCCGGCCCAAGCCGAGCTGTCCAAAGCGGAGCTATTACCAAAGAAGCAATGAAGCGCGCCATCTACTTGGCAGTAATTATTTCCGCAATTTGCGGACTTGCGCTGCTGTTTGTAGCGTTTGGGTTAGACGGCTGGCGCTGGATTGCCACATTTATTGGTATTGGCGCTTTAGCAATTTGGGCCGCAATAGCCTACACTGCCTCAAAAAATCCATATGGCTATATTGGCCTAGGCGACATCATGGTGATGATCTTCTTTGGATATGTTGCTGTCTTAGGGACTTATTTTTTGCAGGCGACCCAGCTCAATTTGCAAGCTCTATTACCTGCCACCGCTGTTGGACTACTGAGCGTGGCTGTTCTGAACGTCAACAATACCCGTGATATTCATTCAGATCGGTTAGCAGGGAAGCGCAGCATTCCGGTTCGGATTGGGGAACGGAATGCCCGTATTTACCATTGGCTTTTACTACTTGGGGCACTAGGCGCAGCCACAATTTACGTATTAGTACGCTACGAAACCCCTTGGCAATGGCTATTCCTATTGTCAGCACCTATTATTATTCGCACTGGGCTTCAACTCTGGCGCGGGAAAACGGCAGCTGAAATTGATCCCCTGCTAAAGCAAACAGCTCTGAGTACATTGTTATTCACCTTGTTATTCGGCATTGGCCAAATTCTGGGGTAATAGCATCGCCGCACAATTCTTGGCAGATCAAATAGAGGACCCAAGACACTACATAAATGCAAACTGGCAAACATCATGACTCGAAATCAAAGCGGCTTGGGTGGCTGTTGCTCTTGAGCTTTGGATTATTTGCTTGCCAGCTATTCGTTCCTTCCGCCCAGCCCACATTGCAAGCGCCGCTTGTCTCCACCGAAATCCAAGTAGATGACAACGCCACAATCAATGCAGTGATTCCAACTATTGATCTTGCAGGGACACCGTTAATTGGCATCACACCCAGACCAACAGAAGCACCTTTTCTAACAGCGGAGCCAGTCGAAGCATTTGTACCCCCAACGCCTTTACCAACCTATGAAGGGGAACCTACAACCGTTGGTGCCATTCCCATTACAGACGAGATTGTCCAAACAATTCAAACAGCACCGTTAGCGTATTTAGAAATTCAGCTAACGCGTGCGAAAAGAATTGAAGACACGAATGAAGGCAACCTAACCTTTTCTATTTTGTTCAAAGGCGGTCAACCACCCTATCAAGTCTTTTTTGATGGACGCTTAGTCTTTACTGGTGTCGTCACAGAAGTGCTAGGCACCGCTGAAGACCCAGTTGGACTCGTTAAATTCAATGATGTTTTCTGGACTTGCGGCGCGCCATTTCCGGGGAATGTTGTCATCCAAGACGGTACGGGCGGCAATGCGGGTGGCGAATTCTATTTTGACGTGCAGTGCGAATAGGCTATGGGAAAGGAATAACCAATTCCATCCCTTGGAAAATAATTGGGGCTTCGGGATCTAACCCATTGAACTCCACAATGTCTCGAATTGTGATGCCATAGCGCCACGCGAGTTCAGACACAGTTTCTTGGCCTTGCACTACGTGAATTCGCGGTGGCGTTGGTGTTGGAGACGGCCCAGGCGTTGGCACATTAGTAATTGTTGGAATAGACGTTGGAACGCTTACAAATTCCGCCGACGCAAAATATTTATCGACGAGTTCCGACAGATTCCCCGAATAATGGCGCCCCACTAAGTCAAAGAAATCACTCCGATTCGTAATCCGAAATGCGCCAGTCCTGAAATAGTCGCGTAGGAAGGCAAAGAATGCTTCATCCCCCATTTGACCGCGCAATTCGTGCATAAACAGCGCCCCATTGCGATAAACATTACGCAACAATTCTTCAGTGTTGTCGACATCGTAAGCCGTGTCATTGAGATTACCACGCGGGTTCCAGTAATACACACGCGCTTCCCAAAAATCACGTTCCCGTGCTTCATCATATTCTTCTTGATAAAGGTATTCACTGTATAGGGTCATCCCGCCACCTAACCAAGGCTCAATTACAGGGTCACTACTGACAAACTGCTGCCAATACATTTGCCCCAATCCATAAGGAAGCAGCACGTTTAGCAGCTGCAATGAGTCTGAACGCCCGGTGTAGTCCCTAAACCCGCGCCCAGTGTGCAGCAAGAAGCCCGCATTTGGCACCGTAGTTGTATATGCGTTTTCTGCAATCACCAACGTTTGATATGGATAGCGACCATACACACGGTTGAACAAAGTCAGAGCCTGCTTCGTTGTGTTCATGACCGTTTCAACCTGCTCAGAATTATCATTCTGCGGCAAGTTATAGAGAATGATATTGATGCCGTTGATGCTATCTGTCGTTTGGACATAGTCTGGGCTCGCGCTAAACGCAATAGAGCGCGCGCCCTTGACCTGAAATTCATGGACGTTGTCAACAACGCTCACCGGGCCACCACTAGCAACCACAATGTCTGGCGGCGCTTGAATCCGAAGCTTGTAGTCTGCAACGTCTGTAAACAACGGCTGGCCAACCAAAGTAGATTCCCATTGGTACCAGCCTGTATTTGGGATGTAAGGCACTAAACGTGGATACCAGTCTGTAAACTGAATTAGATCTTCACTATAGCCAGCGTCACCGAATGGCCGGCGTGCAATTGGAATTGTGAACTCAGCATCCAAACCGTAGCGAATATTGAGCACAATATTGCCATTAGGGGCTACCGGAGACGGCAAATTCACAATTAGGAACCCACCCTCGGTTGTTTCAATAGTGGTTGCGATGGTCTCTTGCTGCACAATACGCACCCGGCTTAGCGCAAACCGATCCGTTTGCAGAGGCCAAGGCATGTAAAACACAACCTTGTCCAGAAAGTCGGGCCCCGGATTTACAATTTCAACAGTCTGATCAACGGTAATTTGCTGCCCTTGATAGTCAAGCGTGACATCAAATGTATAAGCGGAAATGACCCCTGCCCCACG
>JAHDBS010000129.1:8456-10688 GCA_020630225.1 Anaerolineales bacterium
AGAAATTTCCATGCTTGCACTACGCCCTTGCCAAGGTGTTGCAGTCGCTGTCACACCACCATAGTTACCAATGTTAGCGCCACCGTATTGCGCAGAGTCACTATTGAATAGTTCCGTATGGAAACCATCTTGCGGGACACCAACGCGGTAGTTTTCGCGTGGCACAGGCGTTAGATTACAAGCGACAACTACGTAATCATTCGGATCCTCAGCACGGCGAATGAAGGAGATGATGCTATTTTCAGAGTCATGCATGTCAATCCATTCGAAGCCACGCGCATCGAAATCAAGCTGATGCAATGCTGGCTGATCCTGCTGTAAATGATTAATTGCAGCAACAAGATCACGCAGTTGGCTATGCAATGGATAGTCCAACAAATTCCAATCAAGCGATTGAGCAAAGCGCCACTCTTGGTATTGCCCAAATTCACAGCCCATAAACAACAGCGTTTTACCCGGATGGCAAGCCATAAAGGTATATAACAGGCGTAAATTTGCAAATTTTTGCCATTGATCACCGGGCATGCGATCAATCATTGATCCTTTGCCGTGCACAACTTCATCATGAGAGAACGGCAAGATAAAGTTCTCAGTAAATGCATACAGCAAAGAGAATGTAAGCATCCCTTGGTGATAACGGCGATGCACTGGATCTTGCTTGAAATATTCCAAGGTGTCATGCATCCACCCCATGTTCCATTTGAGGTCAAAGCCTAAGCCGCCTACATAGGTTGGCCGCGACACCCCTGGCCAAGACGTAGATTCTTCCGCAAACGTTAGGACATCTGGATAGTCAAGGTGCAAAATTTCATTGAAGCGCTTGAGGAAGGCTATTGCTTCTAAGTTTTCACGCCCACCATATTTATTTGGGATCCATTGTCCAGCGTCACGGGAATAATCGAGATATAGCATTGACGCAACAGCATCGACCCGAATGCCATCTATATGATATTTATCCAGCCAAAATAATGCTGAATTCAGCAGAAAAGACTGCACTTCATTGCGTCCGTAGTTGAAGATCAACGTGCCCCAGTCTTGGTGCTCACCTAAGCGCGGGTCAGCATGCTCATAAAGATGGGTTCCATCAAAATAGGACAGGCCATACTCATCTTTTGGGAAATGCGCTGGCACCCAGTCCAAAATGACGCCAATGCCTGCTTGGTGACAAGCATCCACAAAATACTGAAAATCTTCAGGAGCACCAAATCGGCTGGTCGGCGCAAAATAGCCAACAGCTTGGTACCCCCAAGAGCCGTCAAATGGATGTTCGGTGACGGGCAATAACTCCACATGAGTGAAACCCATCTCTTTGACATAAGGAATTAGTCTTTCTGCCAATTCGCGATAGGTTAGCCAGCGGTCGCCCTCTTCTGGCACGCGTTGCCAAGATCCTAAATGCACCTCATAGACTGAAATTGGTGCATTCAACTGCTGGCGCACTTTGCGCTCTGCCATCCAAGTGGCATCCTGCCATGCGTACGCTTCAATATCTGCAACGACAGACCCTGTACGTGGTCGTAATTCCGCAGCAAATGCATATGGGTCTGCTTTTTTGACAATATAGCCCCCATTGCTAGAGCGAATTTCATATTTGTAGATATCACCAACGTTCAGGCCAGGAACAAAAAGTTCCCAAACACCCGAATCGCCACGGCTTCGCATCGGATAACGCCGTCCATCCCATTGGTTGAAATCGCCAATGACGCTGACCCGCTCCGCATTGGGTGCCCAAAGCGCGAAGCCAACGCCATCAACACCTTCTAACTGCATAGCATGCGCCCCAAACTTGTCATAAAGCTTGAAGTGATTGCCTTCCATGAATAAATGCAAATCAAAATCGGACAGGAATGGCAAAAACCGATAGGGATCTTCCGTTTCATATACCTTGCCATCAAACAATGTGACTTCTAACTGATATGAAAAAGGGGTCTTACGTCTTGAAAAGAAGAGTTCAAAAACACCGTCTGAATGCACACGCTCCATTGCATACCGCTTTGTGCCAACTAAGACAGTCACGCTTGAAGCCTGAGGTTGAAATGCGCGGATCGCTAATCCTTGCTTGCCATCGAGTTCAGCGATATGCTGCCCAAGAACATCAAAAGGTGCGCCATGATAGCCACCTACAATGGCAGAAAGAGCTGACTGTGAAGCGGTAGAGGAAGATAAGGTCATATTGAAAAGTTGCAAATAAAAATGCTGATTTTTCGTATTGTAATGCCTTGAATCAAAATC
>JAHDBS010000130.1 GCA_020630225.1 Anaerolineales bacterium
TTCTCTAGTTTTGGGGCTGGCTTAACATGGGCCGCCGCGATTTTTGAACTAGCGTAACTGCAAAACTTCTTTGGCGGCAGTGTCGTCAATGATCAATACATCAATATAATGACCCTTCAGGGCGCCGTGTATCGCGAGCGCCTTTTCTTTTGATCCAGCAACGGCAATAACGGTTTCAATATTGCGCAGGGCATCAATGCCAATACTAATGGCACGTCTATTTAGCTCTACACTGAGAACGTTGCCATGTACATCAAAGTGCTGTGCGCACATATGACCAACCGCTCCTCGGCTCTGCAAAAAGGCTAGATCTTTCTTTGAAACGTAGCCTGTCCAAATCAACCCAGACATTTCTGATTGATGCGCGCCAATCCCCAGAATTACAGCGTCTGCGTTGCGTCCCATTTCTAAAGTGTCTTTGACGTGTGGCTCGTTGATTAGCAAATCGCGTGTTTGCTCAGCTTTCACAATCAGTGGTGTGTGCAAGTAGCGGTATGTTCCGCCAAATTTGGCTGCCATCTCTCTGACTAAGTCGGGGCTTTCTATAAAAGGATTGCCCGAGCCGAGCGCGCCTAAGATTTGCACAGCTTGCACATTTGTCAGCCGTTTGACAGCCAAGTTTTTGATTGTTGCCGCAATTGAGCGGCCGTAAGACACTCCCAGCACCATGTCTGACTGTATAAACGTGTCTAGAAACTCCGCAGCTAATTTCCCCAATCCATCAAACACAGCGCTTTCGCTGCGACCCATACTTCTGAGTACGCGCACTTCACGCACCTGATAACGATCAAGGATGGCTTGTTCTAGTTCTGCGTTGCGCCGCCAAGGGTACTCAATTTTTATCGTCACAATACCGGCGTCACGGGCCTGTTTCAGCAAGCGTGAAACGGTAGAACGTGACGTGTTCAGCGTACGCCCAATTTCTGTTTGAGTTAGGTCTTGCTCGTAATAAAGTTTTGCAACTTGAATAATTAGATCTTCGCTGGCTGTCATAGTGAGAATGTGTGCATAATTGCGTATTTTTGTTTTTGTTTACTGTCTTATTGTAACACTTGTGCACACATTCTCAAATATTGTGAACTTATGTTGACTTTAGTGCGCTAATTGGTATTATTTCTTGAGTATATTTGCGGATTGTCTAGGGTGTGCCGTCTGTCTTGTGCCGCAGTATGTAGTGACCCTTGACAGTGAAACCCGTCAAAGCAAGCTTTTATAAAATAAGGAGTTATCTGTCTGTAATGAATGTAAATGAAATCTCACGCGAGTCATGGCTGCTGAGCCAGTTTCCTGAATGGGGCACTTGGCTCAATGAAGAAATTGAACAAGAAGTGGTTCAACCGGGCACATTTGCGATGTGGTGGTTAGGCTGTGTAGGGATTTGGCTAAAGACAGAGGGCAATACAAACCTATGTTTTGACCTTTGGGTAAAGAGTGGTAAGCGTACAAAAGCTAACAAAACGATGCGCAAAGGTCACCAGCATATTCGTGCCATTGGGGTGGAAAAACTTCAGCCTAATTTACGTAATGCAATTGTGCCAATTGATCCGTTTGCGATCAAAGACCTGAGCGCGTTGATTGCGACACATGATCATGGCGATCATATTGATCCTTATGTTGCGGCAGCAGTTTTGCAAAATTGTGCAGACGATGTGCCATTTATTGGCCCTGAAACGTGTACTTGGCTTTGGAAAAGCTGGGGTGTACCAGAAGATCGTTGTATTACCGTACGTCCAGGTGATGTTGTAAAGATCGGCGATACAGAACTCGTTGTATTGGAATCGTTTGACCGCACCGAACTTGTGACTGCGCCACCGGATCAACCAGATATCGTACTGCGCGACAAACCTGTGCAAGACATGGATCGGAAAGCAGTCAATTATTTGGTCAAAACCTCTGGTGGCAACTTGTATCACAGTGGTGATTCTCATTATTCCAATTACTACGCCAAGCATGGAAATGACCACCAGATTGATGTGGCGCTAGGATCATTCGGTGAAAACCCGCGTGGCATGACTGACAAAATGACCTCAATCGACTTACTGAAAATGGCAGAGTGCCTGCATGCGAAGGTAGTAATTCCCGTTCATCATGATATTTGGACCAACTTCCAAGCAGACCCAAGTGAAATTGTGATGCTCTGGAAAATGCGGAAAGATCGGTTGCAGTACCAGTTCAGTCCATTTATTTGGCAAGTCGGCGGCAAATATGTTTGGCCAACCGATAGGGACAAAATCATTTACAACCATCCGCGTGGCTTTGATGACGCATTTGTTGGCGAGCATGACTTGCCATTTACAGCTTTGTTGTAGAAGGAGGGCCTATTCGCAAACCTTTTGAACATAAGCATTCAAACGAAACGACCTAATAACATCAATGGAGGAAAAGATTTATGTTATTCAAAGTTCTCAATAAACGAGTACTTTTCTCATTACTGTTAGTCCTCGCAATGGGATTGTCTGCCTGTGGTGGAGATGCTGCTGAAGCACCAGCAGAAGCCCCTGCTGCGGCAGAGCAAAGCGAAGAAGATACCTCGACAGCCGCTGAAGTTGAAGAAGACCCTGCAGCTGCCGAGGACGACGCGGAAGCCGAAGAAGCCGTCGAAGAGGCTGCTGAAGAAACCGCTGCTGACGATTCTACAACAGAAGAATCGGAAGAAATGGTTGAAGAAGAAACTGCCGAAGAAATGGCTGAAGAAGAAGGCGCGATGGACGAAATGTCCCATGGTGGTCCTTCAACATTGGCTACTTATGCTGCAGTAGCGGAAGCCAATGGCCTTGCCGGTGAGACCATTGTTGTCAGCTGGCCGTCGCTGTCTACCTTCAATAAAGCACGTAGCGTTGTTGAAGAATTTAGCGCAGCAACTGGTATCAACGTAGAGTTAGATTACATTGAGTACCAAGCAATGCGCGACAAGCAAGTGCTTGAACTTAGCAATGAAGGGCCTGGTGAATATGATGTAGTTGCGTGGGTTATCTTTAATAAAACTGACTTTGTGAATAAAGGTTACTTGACCGATTTGTCTAAGATGTTTACTAACGCCGCAATTACCGATCCTAACTATGATCGTGATGACCTCATTCAAGCCTATGTAAACTCTGGTTCAATGGCTGGTGGCCGCCGTGGCTATTTGTCTGGCCCAACAGCAGCGATGTACGGGGTGCCATTTGGCGCTGAAACCAGTATCTTGATGTACCGCCAAGATATCTTTGACGAATACGGCCTAGAAGTACCGACTACTTACGATGAAATGCTCGAAACTGCTGCATTCATTACAGAAAATGTCCCAGATATGACCGGGATGACCAGCCGTGGTCAAACGGGTGGTAATGCAACCCATGCGTGGTTGCTACATGCTAGCCCCTATGGCGCAGACATCTTCAATGATGACTGGAGCGTTGCTCTCGATACACCGGAAGCACTCGCTGCGACGGAAGCATTAGGCGCAATTGTTGCCAATTCGCCAGAAGGTGTATTGAATTGGGGCTTCGGTGACCAAGCAAATGCATTCTTGCAAGGCGATTCAGCCATGTACTTAGATGCGCTGAAAGTAGCAGCTATGAGCCGCGACCCAGACCAAAGCCTGATTGACGGTAACGTTGGCTATGCACTGCATCCAGTTGGTCCTGACGGAACCTGTGGTTCAGAAACCGGTGGTTTCGCAATGGGTATCCCAGAAAACTCAGTTAAGAAAGAAGCTGCCTTCCTGTTCTTGCAATACATGACCAGTCAAGAAGGGGATGCGAAAATGGTGGAGGCGGGTGGTGATCCAGTGCGGATGTCTACCTACGCTAACCCAGATTTCCAAGCACTGTACCCAGAATACGAAGTGATTTTGGAACAATTGGAATGTGCAAACGAAAACTGGCGTCCACTGATCCCAGAATGGGGTGAAATCAACGCTCAAATTATGGGTGAACAATTGGGGTCGTACCTGAATGGTCAAATCTCGGCTGAAGAAGCGCTTGCTACTGCGCAAACGCAAATTGAAGACGTGATGGAACGTGAAGGGTACTACCTGACCGATGAAGAACGTTACGCCCCATATGCGGGTGAAACCATTGTGGTCAGCTGGCCATCACTGTCTACCTTCAATAAAGCACGTGAAGTTGTTGAAGAATTTACCGCTGAAACCGGCATCAACGTTGAACTAGACTACATTGAGTATCAAGCAATGCGCGATAAGCAAGTACTTGAACTTAGCAACGACGGACCAGGTGAGTATGATGTGGTTGCATGGGTAATCTTCAACAAGACGGACTTTGTCAATAAAGGTTACTTGGCGGATCTTGGTCAACTCTTTACCCGGGCTGACTTGGTCGACCGTAACTATGATCCAGAAGATCTAATTACAGCTTATGTCAATTCAGGGTCAACAGCTGGCGGTAGTCGGGGGTATTTGTCTGGTACTGGTGCCGGGTTGTATGGGGTGCCATTTGGTGCTGAAACCAGTATTCTGATGTATCGCCAAGATATCTTTGAAGAATACGGTCTTGAAGTGCCAACCACGTACGACGAAATGCTCGAAACAGCCGCGTTCATCACAGAAAATGTCCCAGACATGACTGGGATGACTAGCCGTGGACAAACAGGTGGTAACGCGACCCATGCCTGGTTGCTACATGCTAGCCCATACGGTGCAGATATCTTCAATGATGACTGGAGCGTAGCGCTAGACACACCAGAAGCATTGGCTGCGACTGAAGCTCTCGGGGCAATTGTTGCTAACTCACCAGACGGTGTGTTGAACTGGGGCTTTGGTGACCAAGCAAATGCATTCTTGCAAGGTGACTCAGCCATGTACTTGGATGCGTTGAAGGTTGCTGCTATGAGCCGTGATCCAGAACAAAGTTTGGTTGATGGCAACGTTGGGTATGCGCTGCATCCAGTGGGTCCTGACGGTACTTGTGGCTCTGAAACCGGCGGTTTCGCAATGGGTATCTCTGAAAATTCAACCAAGAAAGAGGCTGCGTTCTTGTTCTTGCAATGGATGACCAGCAAGAAAGCAGACCGCATGATGGTGGAAGCCGGTGGTGACCCGGTTCGGATGTCAACGTATGCTGACCCAGACTTCCAAGCCTTGTATCCAGAATTCGAAGTAATCCTCGAACAATTGGAATGTGCCAATGAAAATTGGCGGCCACTCATCCCAGAATGGGGTGAAATCAATGCGCAAATTATGGGTGAACAGTTAGGGTCTTACCTGAATGGCCAAGTGTCTGCTGAAGAAGCACTTGCCACTGCGCAAACGCAAATTGAAGAGGTAATGGAACGTGAAGGCTACTATGGCTGGAACGATCGCTAAGGTTATGTGATTGTATTGGCCGCTGCGTTTTGTAGTGGCCAATTTATTCAGTACTTCTCCTCTATAGGTAGGCTTGGACATGATGTCTGAGCTTACCTATCAAAATACACTATTCGCAAACGGGGCAATACGATGTCAATACAAAAGCAATCTTGGGTGCCGTATTTATTCATACTCCCAGCTGCAATTGTCTTAATTGTGGGTTTGATTATCCCTGTTGGCAATGCGCTTTACTTGAGCTTTTTTTCATGGGATATGGGAACGCCATGGGATACAGCAGAATTTCTGGGCATAGAGAACTATACGCGTCTTCTGCAAGACGAAACTGTCCGCAAGTCCATTGGCGTTACGTTACGCTACACCTTTTGGACCACAACATTAGAGATGATTGCTGGCATCGGGCTAGCACTAGCGCTTGAAAAACCTATTCGGGGTGCATCAATTTTTCGCACTATTTTCATTCTGCCGCTGATGATTTCACCAATTATTGTTGGACTGATTTGGCGCTATATGCTGGATGGCCGGACAGGGATTATTCCACACTATATCGGTCAGATTGGGGAGCTAATTCCGTTTTTACAGAATTTTGGATTTGTTAAATCAGCTTATCTAGCAAATATTGATACGGCACTGCGGGCGGCAATTGTCGTTGATATTTGGCAGTGGACGCCGTTTATTTTCATCATCATTTTGGCTGGCTTGCAAGCTGTTCCGGCAGATATTGTCAATGCTGCTTATATTGATGGCGCGAATTGGTGGCAAATGACAACGCGCGTCAAGCTGCCAATGATCCGCAACCTCATTATTGTGACATTGCTGCTGCGCTTGGTGGATGTCTTCCGCGCGCTTGAAGTGTTGTTTGTAATGACCTTTGGTGGGCCAGCGCAGGCCACTGAGGTGCTGTCGGTAAAAATATATAAGACAGCATTTGCAGCACAGAATTTAGGCTACGCGTCTACGATCTCGATGGTGCTGATTGGGATTACGTTTATCCTGAGCATCTTTGTTCTAATCTATAACAACCCCACCCGCCAAGAAGGGAGTCACTAATGACTATGCTAACGAAACCTGTCGAAAAGCGCCGGATACCGTGGCAGAAAATTTCTCATTATGGGCTGCTCATCCTATTGTCGATTGCCATTTTATTGCCAATTTACGTCATTATTCTGACATCCTTCAAACGTCAAGTCGTGGTGATGTCTAAAAGCCCGGTGTGGTGGTTTGAGCCAACACTCAACAACTACAATGAAATTTTGCAAAACCATAATTTCGTGCGGCACCTTATTAGTTCAACTTATGTAGGCTTAGTTTCCACTGTGCTAACCCTGTTTGTGTCAAGTTGGGCGGCCTATGCTATTGCACGGATGAAGTTTTTTGGCCGAGGCGTGATGTCAAACGCCACATTACTTGTCCGGATGGTACCGCCAGTGGTGCTAACCGTGCCTATTTTTGGCCTTTGGCGACAGTGGGAATCGCTCTGGGTCAATGCGCCTTGGCATATGCGTTATGTCGAATGGGTCAATAACTCTGCATTGTGTACCGCACAAGGTGATTTGTTGGATGCAACTTGCCAAATATTTGCCGATGGCCTTACTGATGGACGGCTTGGGCTGATTTTGTTTTACACAGCGCTTAATTTGCCATTTGTGATTTGGCTACTCGTTGGCTTCATCCAGCAGATTCCGATGGAACTAGAAGAAGCGGCCATTGTTGATGGAGCTTCGCCATTCCAAGTATTTCGCCAAATAATTTCACCTCTGATGCGCGGTGGCTATGCCGTTGCTGCCATATTTACCTTCCGAATTGCGTGGAACGAAATGATTTTAGGCCTGATTCTAACCTCACGTCGAACTTACACGCTGCCTGTAAAAACAACACTGTTTATTGATCAGGCTGGCGTACAGTGGGGGCTCATCATGGCGATGGGCACGCTGATTTTGTTACCACCGCTCTTACTTACATTTTTCTCGGCACGTCAAATCATCCAAGGGATGACGGCTGGTGCTGTCAAGGGATAACTATGCAAAAACCAAAACTCCAAATTGCGCTTGATACGTATGATCTGCCCGCTGCACTGGGGCCATTGCAAAAGGCTGCGGCGCAAATTGACGTAATCGAAGTGGGCACAATTCTGTGCCTTTCTGAAGGCATGCCTGCGGTGCGGGCCATCAAAAGCTTGTTTCCAGACAAGGTTGTACTGGCCGATGTGCGCATTGCCGAAGCCGGCAGCATTATTTCTAAAATGGCATTTGATGCTGGCGCAGACTGGGTCAGCGTTGTGAGCGGCGCTGCCCCAAGTTCTTTTGAGGTCGTGCTGGCTGAAGCACAAGCACGCGGTGGCGATATGCAAATTGAGCTCAGCGATGGTTGGAATTGGGAAATGGCACAACGTTGGGCCGATATGGGCGTACGACAAGTTATTTTCAAGCGCAGCCGTGATCTGGAAGCACAAGGCACACTCACATGGGGTGAACAAGATTTTGAAACGATCAGCCGCTTAGACGCAATGGGCTTCAACGTTACCGTAACTGGTGGTGTCAAGATCAAAGATATCCCATTGTTTGCCGGTGTGCCGGTCTATATTTTTATTGCCGGCCGTGCAATTCGCGCCGCAGCTGATCCGTTAGCAGCGGCAACGGAATTTCAAACTGTAATTGCTGAGACTTGGGTATGACAAATCATCGTATTGGCATCTATGAAAAAGCCTTGCCGTATAACACCGATTGGAATGAGCGGCTAAGCACAGCCCGTGAAATCGGGTTTGACTTTGTAGAAATCTCAATTGATGAAAGTGCTGAGCGGCGCGCTAGATTAGATTGGTCACCCTCGCAAAAAGCTGCGCTGCGCAAGGCCATTGCAGACTCGGGCGTGCCAATTACAACAATGTGCTTAAGTGCGCACCGTAAATATGCGTTAGGCAGCGTTGATCCTGCTATTCGCGGTGAAGGGCTGCGCATTATGCGCAACGCAATTGACTTTGCCGTTGCGTGTGGTGTACGTGTCATCCAGCTAGCTGGGTACTACGCCTACTATGAAGACAACGCCGATGGGGCGTTTGCGCGGTATGAGGCCGGGTTAGCGCAAGGACTTGAATGGGCTAGCGCGGCTGGGGTCACGCTAGGCTTAGAAAATGTAGACGGCACCGATGTGCGTTCGATTACGGATGCAATGCGTTTTGTGAAGACGTTCAGCTCGCCGTATTTTCAAATTTATCCAGACATTGGAAACCTTGCACTGCATGGGTTTGATGTTTGCCAAGAGCTTGAAGTTGGGCGCGGACATTATGTTGGAATGCATGTTAAGGACACTCGCCCAGGGGAACCGCGTCGCGTTCCATTTGGCGCAGGCACCACCCCCTTTGTAGATGCGTTCGCTACGCTATTACGCATGAACTTTGCGGGTCCAATTCTGATTGAAATGTGGAATGACGACTCGCCTAATTCGCTACAAATTGTTTCAGATATTCGGGAATGGGTGCTTAGTCGGCTAGAAGCTGCTGATCAGCTTGTGCAAGGATACTAATCTGTATGCCTAAATTTGATGTCACTACGATTGGTGAAGGGCAGCTACGGTATTGTGTTCCGGCTGGAACGCGTTTAGAAAAGGCGACACAGTTTGATGTTTATGTGACTGGTACAGAACTCAATGTGATGTGTAACTTGGCCCGTTTGGGCTGGCAAACGAGTTGGGCCAGCGCCTTACCTAATTCTCCATTGGGGCGCCGCGTAAGCCAAGAACTGAAGCTGTCTGGTGTTGATCTGGCGGCTATCAATTGGCATGATAACGCCCGTTTGGCAACTTACTATGTGGAATTTGCGGTGCCGCCGCGTAGTACACAGGTGCATTATGACCGCGCCAATACGCCTTACACGCAACTCACTGTTAAGGATATTGATTGGGCACACCTATTAGATACGCGCTTGCTGCATATCTCCGGCTTAACTTTGCCAATGTCACCTGGAATTTCAGACTTGTTGCTGACAGCCATTGCCAAAGCAAAAGCGGCTGGCGTTAAGGTTAGTTTTGACATGAATTACCGCACCAGACTGTGGTCAACTGCTGCTGCGCGGACGCTGGTTGAACCACTGCTACGTGACATTGATGTGCTGTTTTTTAGCCGGAGTGATGCACAACAAATGTTCCAAGCACCGTCAGATCCGCAAGCTGTGTTGGCGTTGCTCAAACCGCTAACAAGTGCCGAAGCGATCATTATTTCATTGTCAAGTGACGGCATTCTAGGTTGGGAGCGGGCAACAGACATTGCGCTGCAAGTGCCTGCCCGGCATGTTCAAATGTTAGATCGAATCGGGGCGGGTGATGCGATGGTGGCTGGTGTGTTGAATGGCTGGCTACAAAATGATTTTGCCAAAGGCCTGCGTTACGGTGCATTGATGGCAGCGTTAGCGCTAAGCCAGTACGGTGATCAAGTTATCACGAACGCAGCTGAGTTGGAAACATTATTGGATGCCGACGATAACGCGGGCATTACGCGCTAAAACGTTACACACAGAGATGCAGCAGACGCGTAATACGTTGTGCTGAACTGCTTTACTTCAAAATACAAATTATGCTTTTATCTGAATTACGCCACCGCGTTTGGGACGCGAACATGGCTCTTCCAACAGAAAATTTAGTAACTATGACCAGCGGTAATGTCTCTGGTAGGGATCCAGAAACGAACTTGATGGTGATCAAACCAAGCGGCGTCAAATTTCCTGATCTGACACCAGAGTCTATGGTGGTGCTTGATATGAATGGCAAAGTGGTTGAAGGCGAGTTTGGTCCTTCGTCCGATACGGCAACCCATTTGTGGGTGTATCGTAATAGGGATGATGTGCACGGGATGGTGCATACCCATTCTAATTATGCGACGGCCTTTGCGGCAGCTAATCGCCCAATTCCATGTGTACTAACGGCTATTGCTGATGAGTTTGGCTGTGATATTCCAGTGGGTGGCTATGCAGCCATTGGTGGTAAGGCGATTGGTGAAGAGCTTTTGCGTAGTATTGGTCGGTCCCCGGCAATTTTAATGAAGAATCATGGTGTCTTTACGATTGGCCCAACCGTAGAAAAAGCGTTAAAAGCAGCAGTGATGGTTGAAGACGTGGCGAAGACGGTATGGTTAGCCTTACAAATGGGGACACCAGATCGTCTTACAGATGAAGAAATCGAGGCTAACTATGTGCGTTATCACACTCGTTATGGAACTGCAGACGCTAGCGTGATTGATTTCTAGCGGAAGCTGTCTGGTCAAACGTTACCCCAACATCTAAATAACAACCCATTAAAGATATACCGCCGACTCGCTAGCTTATTCAGGGATGTTTGGTAGTATTCCCCTTGGCACTTGCGCCGCA
>JAHDBS010000131.1 GCA_020630225.1 Anaerolineales bacterium
CAACGTGTAGTTCAACCAACTGATGATCTTCAACCACAGAAGGCGCACCAGCCATGAGGTCAGACGCTTGTTGTGATTTCGGGAACGCAATCACTTCGCGGATGTTTGGCTCACCTGCCAGCAGCATCACTAAGCGATCGATGCCTGGGGCAATCCCACCGTGTGGTGGTGTGCCGTATTCGAAGGCGTCTAGCATGTGTCCAAAGCGTTCTTGAGCCACGTCATCTTCCAAACCAATGAGCTTGAAGACTTTTTCTTGCAATTCACGGTCATGGATACGAATAGACCCACCGGCTGTTTCATAGCCATTGATACACATATCATATTGTGAGCCAACGGCAGCACCTGGGTCAGTGTCCAACAATGGAATGCTGTCTGGCATTGGGCTAGTGAAGAGGTGATGGCTAGGATCCCAGCGCGTTTCGTCTTCGTTCCACATGAACATTGGGAAGTCGATAACCCAGCAACAAGCCAATACGTTTGGATCAGCCAAGCCAAGTTCAACACCAAAGCGTTTGCGCAAGCGTGCCAACACATCATTTGCAATTTCAGCCTTGTCAGCAATGAACAACAAGAGGTCACCAGGCTTACCATCTAGAGCCGCTACCATCTCGGCAATCTTTTCGTCGGTCAGGAATTTTGCAAACGAAGACTTGTAGCCGTCTTCATCCACACGCAACCAAGCAAGACCTTTAGCACCGTGACGTTTGACGACATCCGTCAATTGATCAATTTGCTTGCGGCTATAGGTCGCCCCACACCCTTCAGCGTTGATCCCTTTCACCATTGGCGCACCATCAAAGACCTTGAAACCCGTGTCGCGGCAAATTGCAGTGACATCTTTCAAGTGCATTTCAAAGCGCAGGTCTGGACGGTCTTCGCCGAATTTGTCCATTGCTTCATCATAAGAAATACGCGGCCATGGCTTTTGCATGATGGTCTTTTCTGGCGCAACTTCTTCGATCATAGAGGTCATTAGACGTTCCAAGAGATCAATGACATCGTCACGTTCGACGAAAGACATTTCCATATCCAGCTGCGTAAATTCAGGCTGGCGGTCGCCACGTTGGTCTTCATCGCGGAAACAGCGTGCAATTTGGAAATACTTTTCAACACCGGCAACCATCAGCAATTGCTTCAATTGCTGTGGTGACTGTGGCAGCGCATAGAACTTACCTGGGTGCACGCGGCTTGGCACCAAGTAATCGCGCGCGCCTTCTGGCGTAGTCTTGAACAGGATTGGCGTTTCAACTTCAATGAAACCTTCGTCTGCCAAGAAATTGCGAATGTAAGTTGTGACTTGACTACGCATGACCAAGTTGCGGCGCATGCGTTCGCGGCGCAAGTCTAAGTAGCGATAAGTCAGGCGAACCTTTTCATCTACCTTAGCGTCTTCATTGATTTCAAACGGTGGCGTCTTTGACGCATTCAAAATGTTGACTTCTGTGGCAACAACTTCAATTTCACCAGTGGCAATGTTGTCATTAGACTGCCCTTCTGGGCGCCCACGAACTTCACCAATGACTTGAATGACGTACTCATTACGCACCTTGTTCAACGTTTCATGAGCTGCAGTAGCTGCTTCAGGATCAGACACAATTTGACTGATGCCCCAACGGTCACGCAAATCGATGAAGATCAGGCCACCGTGGTCACGCCGGCGATTAACCCAGCCAGCAAGTTTTACAGTTTGTCCGATGTGCTCGCGACGTAATTCGCCACAGGTATTGGATTTATGCATTTGAGTTCTCTCTGTGTGTGTATTGGCAAAAAAAAAGCCCGTTCATTAGAACGGGCGTGTAATTTAGTTTGAGACGTAGCCGAATGGCTCAGGTCGCAACACGCCCGAAGCGGTAATTTGGATTATTATCATTACCATTATTATTCGGATCGGTGTTGAAAACCATTAAGATCATGTTGTCATTATAGCAGTTTCAGCCGAGAGCCCAAAACAGCGAATTGTCTAGGGTCTGAGACCTAGCGTTTCATCAGAATAAACAAGCGTCTACCCTATCGGTTGCGGCGGTTCGACTGTAGAAGCTGGACGTCTTCGAATCACATCCCACAGCGCGCGGTATGTTGCCAAGGTCTCACGGACTTCGTAGAATTCAGCGGCCCGGTAGGTCCGTGGGTCAGAATTCACCCCAACCGTATCCACGCCTAACATATTGCAAGTGAAGATCGCACGCGGCAAGTGAAACTCTTGGGTGACCAAAATTGCACTCTCCACTTGGAAGACATGCTTCGCACGATAGCACGTGTCATACGTACGATGACCAGCATAGTCCATAATGATGTCCTCTGCCGCTACGCCCCGATTGACTGCGTATTCCATCATTGCATCTGGCTCGTTCCGATTGATTGAAGTGACGCCGCCACTTACTAACAGCTTTGACGCCTTACCAGACTCATATAACGCAATTGCGGTGTCCATCCGGTCTCGCAACACGGTACTCAACCGCCCATTCCGGACTGCTGCCCCATACACAATGGCGACTTGTTCAGCGCGCACATTATTTACATCATAAATGGCACTTTGATAGTAACGTCGTACGGCTGTCCGCCATAAAAATGGTGAAGCCCCAATTAGCAACATTACTAGTATTGTCATTAGCATTATTCGGACAGGTTTTTTCATCCCGAATATTGTCGCGTTATTTGATGAGTCCGTCCTGTACGGACAGCAAACTCTATACAGGCGCTCACAAATTAGAAGCGGTGGGTAAGATTTACAATATCTTCACATTTCCTAAACACATCTATGCTGCAACGCAAGTAGCGCCGTTTTTATCTTCATTTCGTCCATTGGTTGCTGCGATTTTCCATCCCACTGTGAAATTAATTGTTCTACGATTACTAATAACGCTTTTTGCAAACCGTGAGGAGACAATATCATGAGCAAAAACACTATCAAGCAATATCAAGCTGACCCCGACAAACTTGTCATTGAATGGGCTGACGGCCATACCAGCACCTATCACTACATGTGGTTACGTGACAATGCGCCAGAAAATCGACATGCGAACGGCCAAAAGCTAATTGATACGTTATCAATTCCATTAGATTTGACCGCGAAGTCTGTCACCGTCAATGGCACTGTAAAAATTGAATGGGCCAATGACGGACACGTCACCGATTACACACCAGAGTGGTTACGTTCTAATGCTTATGAAGTCGTTGAAAGCGAATCGCGCCGGAACACCCGCAAATTTTGGGACATCACAGACTTTCCAGAAACGCCGCCAAAGTACAGCTATCCCCAACTGACCACAGACAATATTGCTTTACGCGATATGCTAGCCTCTGTCAGAGACAATGGATTTGCATTACTCAAAGATCTACCCAATGAATCTGAGGCACTCTTCAAAGTCATTGACTTATTTGGCTATGTACGTGACACCAACTATGGCCCCTACTTTGATGTAAAAGTAGTGACCAATCCAACCAACCTCGCCTTCACCAGCGCAACACTGGGCGGTCATACGGACAACCCTTATCGTCATCCGGTACCAACACTACAACTGCTACACGTGCTCAGTAACAACGTAGAAGGCGGCGACAGCACCTTAGTCGATGGCTACAAAGCCGCTGAGGTCTTCCGTGAAGAAGCACCTGATCAATTCGATATCATTGCCTCTACGTTGGTGACCTTCCGCTTTAGTAGCGATGATGCTGACCTAAGCCACGAAAGCACAATCATCCAAACTAATCCACGGGGCGACATCACAGGCATTCGCTTTAACAATCGCTCAATGCAAACGTTCTATGTTGCTCCTGAGAAGATGACAGACTTCTACACGGCTTATCACACCTTTGCACATATGCTAGAAGAAGATCGGTTCAAGTTGAAATTCAAGCTTGGCGCTGGCGACGCAATGCTGTTTGATAATCAGCGCGTTTTGCACGGTCGCATTGGTTACAAAAGCAGTGGTGATCGGCATTTGCAAGGTTGCTATGCTGATATTGATAGCTTGTTGAGTAAGTTGCGTGTGTTGGAGCGAGTGACGCGTGACGCGTGAGTTTGCAGCAGTATTCTCTCTGAGATTTTATTCGCACGTTTATTCACGCATTACAGATTTCCGACCCTAAATTCCCTACGCTAACAGGACTACCCTATGTCAATCATTGATGAGATTTTTCATAACATGAAGCGCAATGCCCATATGGAATATGGTGAACGCGTCTCGATTGTTGCTCACAGTTTTCAAACAGCTGTCTTCGCAGAGGAAGACGGTGCTGATGACCTGATGATTGCAGCAGCCTTTTTACATGATTACGGCCACTTCATCCACGACCTGGGCGAAGACATTGCGGACAAAGGCATTGATGCAATTCACGAAGAGCTCGGTGCTGAAGCGCTAAGTGACTATTTTGTTCCAGAAGTCATTGAGCCAATGCGCTTACACGTCGCAGCCAAACGCTACTTAGTTGCTACAGATGAAGAGTATGTAAAGACAGTATCCCCGGCATCTATGCTAAGTTTGAAAGTCCAAGGTGGCCCTTTCAATCCAGAGCAAGTCGCGGAATTTGAAGCCAATCCACATTTCAAGCGTGCAGTGCAATTGCGGTTATACGATGAAGCCGGCAAAGTTCCAGACATGGAAGTGCCAGACTATGAGTATTACCGCCCCTACTTACAGAAAGCGCAAAAAAGCTAGGCTTAAAACAAAATGATGAGTGCCAAGTAAGGAGTGATCTAATCTCACTCTTCACTTATCACTCATCATTATTTTTTCGTAAGTTGATGCGGTCAGCGCCGCTAATCGCTACCCTTCAATCCGTGACCGATCAAACCCCGGTGCAATTTGCAATCGGTAGACACCTTTGAAATCTTCAGGGTCTGCAATCTCACCTTTGCGAAGAATGTGAATTTGATCATCCTGCGCAAGCTTTGACGCAAATAACTTGATGCGCTTTGTCAGCGTTTGCCAATTCTCGTTGGTCAGTGCCATTGCCACATCTTGCGGACGTACAGAGCCAGTAGCCCCTGCTTCGTCACACATCTTCAATATTGTTTCATACACCAGCTCGTCACTAACGCGCGGGCGTTTCATTTTTGGATCAGGTCGTCTTCTTGACATATCTTTTCTGCTAAGCAGCGCGGAGTGCTGCCACCATATTTAAAATTTCTTTTGCACTCGTTTGTGTTGCGAGGCTGTCAGTGCCCAACATTTGGGCAATTTCGTGAACACGTTCGTCCTCAGACAATGGTCGAACTGTCGTAGACGTTCGATCATCCACAACGTGTTTTTCTACTTTGAAGTGTACATCTCCATAGCCTGCCATTTGTGGCAAGTGAGTAATACACAAAACTTGGTGACTGCGCGCTAAGCGCCACAGCTTCTCACCAACAGTGGAGCCAATGCGCCCCCCAATTCCTTGATCAATTTCATCAAAGATCAACGTCTCAGTGTCATCAACCTGCGTTAACACACCTTTGAGAGACAGCATTAGCCTTGCTGTTTCACCACCGGAGGCAATCTTTGCCATTGGCTTCAAGCCTTCGCCAGGGTTAGGTGCAACAAGGAATTCAACGCGATCAATGCCGGTTGCATCAAACGCAACACGACGCCCATCCGGCAAAATCGCCCCTTTCGGATCATCAACTTGGCGCACATCAACAGCAAACTGCGCGCGGTCCATCCGCAGATCTTGCAATTCTTGCATGACACCCTGAGACAAAGTTGCCCCAGCAGTTTGCCGGGCTTTAGTCAAGACGACACCTTGCTTCCCAAGCTTAGTTAGCAGGTCTGTTTCTTGCGCTTGTAATTTTTCAATGTGCGCGTCAGCATGTGTAATTTGATCAAGTTGAAGCTTGGCGTCTTCGCCATGCGCAATGACATCTTCAATTGTGTCACCGTATTTGCGCTTTAACGTGTCAATAAGCTGCAACCGCTCTTCAACTTCATGCAACCGCATTGGATTGAATTCAATTTCATCGCGATAGTCTTGAACGTCACGCAGCAAGTCATTGAGTTGATCAAACAACGCTAGCGCTTGTTCATGCGCTGTCGTTTGCGAGTCATCAACCTTTGTTAGCCGGGCTAACGCGTTGACAATTCCACCCAACAAGTCAATCGCGGACGGCTGCATGTCACCTTCGGAAGCGCTGCCTTCAGACCCTAGCTGAATTACTTCTTCGGCTAAAGACGCTAGTCGTTCAGAGTTGGCGAGTCGCGTGCGCTCTGCTTGCAGTTCTAGGTCTTCCCCTTCTACAAGCTGAGCTGCTGAGATCTCATCTACTTGAAAACTGAGCAAATCCGCCTTTTGAGCAGCATTTCGTTCGCCCTCTAGTAGAGTTTTCAAATTCTTTCGGACTTTGCTCAGTTGCTTGACGGTTGCCGCAAACGTTTGGCGTTTTTCTAGCACACCGGCATAGCGGTCAACCAGCCCCAAATGCGCTTTCATATTGAGCAATGAAAGGTGCTCCGACTGACCATGAATATCAATGAGAACTTGTCCCACTTGCCGCAAGATATTCAAGTTCACAGTACGCCCGTTTACACGGTTGATGTTGCGACCACTTGCCCGCAGTTCACGCCCGATCGTAATCACACTGGCGTCATCAGGGTCATCAAGACCTTCTTCTTCTAGAAGTGGAGCCAGTAATGCCTGTGTTGGCCCTTGCAGGGTGAACACACCTTCAACACGCGCCGCGTTTGTGCCAGCCCGAATAAACGTGTTGTCTGCTCGACCGCCAAGTAACAAGTCCATCGCATCAATAATGATGGATTTCCCAGCACCTGTTTCCCCGGTTAAGACATTGAACCCCGCTTGGAATTCCAAGCGGAGTTCAGTAATAATCGCAAAGTCTTTGATGTAAAGTTCAGCTAACATGCTGTACGCAAACTACGAAAACGTCAACGTCGCACATTAATGCCACGTAACGATGAATATAAGGCAGTCGCAAATGCAAATGAAAACAGCATGCCTGCCAAGCTTGTCACTGTAATCAGTGGCAGTGTGGCTAGCGTGCCTAAAATTGCAATTGTGAGAAATAAGTTTTTACCACGACGCTTTTGGATAGCGCGGCGAACAGCATCTGCCGTAAAGCGCCCCACAGCACCACCAAAAATAAACGCAATAATAAACCCAAAGAACCCAAAGCTCGATGGGAAGATATTGATAGCAGCGCCAATTGCACCAATAATCATTGCCACAATTGACCCAACAAAAAAGTCGCGACTCTCAGCAGTATTAAAAACCGCTTGCTGGCCTTTGATACAAGACTTACAGCGGTAGCCTACTTTTGTCTGTACCGAGCAGCGAGCGCAAATGTATTTATCGCACTTATTACAACGCAGACCACTTTCCACTGTTGGATGGGTCGCGCAATAGGTTGTTAGTTCAGCAGTTTCAGTCATCATATGCTCTCAAACTATCAATTAGGGGTGAGACCACATTTAGTTAGAGGTTAGAAATTCCTCAATTCTGTTCCTTGAACACAAGTCGCGCCGTGATATTTCGGTAAAAATACGAGCGATCTTGCATCCGAATAAACTTTGCAGTCTGTTTACTCGCTTGTACACGAATTTGGTCACCAGACTGCAACTCAATTTCTGTTTGACCGTCGGCACTCATAATTGCATGGTGGTCGGTCCGCACAATCATATCCACGACTGTGCCATGGTCCAACACAATTGCCCGGTCCACACTAAGGTGTGGCGCTACGGGAATAATAACCATATTCTGCAATTGTGGTGGCAAAATCGGGCCACCAGCGGCTAGAGCATAAGCCGTAGATCCAGTTGGAGTAGCCACAATAACGCCATCTGCAACATAAGTTGTCAGACTGGCTTCATCAATATATGTTTCCAAATGGACAGGTCGCGCTAAGGCGCCACGTGTCACGACAACTTCATTCAGTGCATGCGCAATTGCTAGCACCTTGTCTTGCCGTCGGTGTTCAGCCTTAACCAACATCCGATGCTCAAGCCAATAGTCATTAGCTATCAGCTTTTGTAAGGCGGGCTGCCAGTTGTCTGCAGGGACTTCTAGCAAAAAGCCAATGCGCCCTAAGTTGATGCCCAGCACCGGCACATCATACTCAGCACCAAGACGCGCAGTGCGCAACATTGTGCCATCGCCGCCAACCGTAATAAACACTGGATTTTCGTCTAAAGCATCCGGGTCAAACTCAGTTGTTAGGCGCACTTCTGCACGCAGCCCATAATCCAATGTTAGCGATGCTGCAACTTGTTCAGCAAGCTCAAACGATTGTAATTTATGGGGATTATAAAAAATCTGCGCCGATGTAAATCGCTTCATTAGACTAACCGTTGCTCACAGACTGAATTAAAACCACAGCTTCGACAGCGGCCTTCAAATGAGTGATCACGGTCTACATCTGAACTATGATCATTGATGCGAATATCATCGATAGCATTCAACACGCCAGCGCGTAACCGCGCTGTGAATGGCACCTGATAGTCGCGATCTGCATATTTGATGACACCATAAGGTGGCGTAACACCAAATTTTTCTTCAACTAATAAACAGTACGCACCAACTTGCAACTGATGGCCATAGTAAGGCTTAGTGCGTGGCGCTTTACTGGATTTATATTCCACAGGAATAATCGCCCCAGCCTGTTCTACCAAATAATCTGGCTTACCGCTGAGACGATAACGCTGCGAAAAAAGCGCTTTTGTTTGTTTGCCTAATGCGCGCGTATCACTATAAATTACGTCGCCTTCGGGCATATTGGCTTCGCGGCCAAACAATCGTGACAGCCAAAGTAAAGCAAGCCCAATAAGCAAGACGAGAACGACACCTGCGTTCATCATCCTAAAAACCAGCTCACTAACAACCAAAGGATTGCAGTAGCAATTACGCCATAACCCGCAAGACGCGCCCAGCGCCCGAGCACAATCAACAATCCATGCTGGGAGTGCGCCTGGGTACCTTGTCGCATACGGCCTAAGTTTTCAGAGGCTTCGCCCGCAACATTGTTGTACCACCACGATCTTTTACAAAAGCCATATTCAGCTAATTCTGAAGCTCTTACAATGCGCCGCTGATGCTGTGACATTGAAACGTTAGCTCTGATCGAGCCGCTGTAATGCCTCTTGCAATTGCTGTTGTCGTAAACTCGTTGTCAAATCACCGCGCGTTCGCTCAAGCACCCCGCGCACAATATCTGTTTGACGTCGTAAGCCGTGAGTAATTGCATCTGGAAAGTCAACAGTGACCATCAGACTGTAGATTTCATCCATTGCCGACAGCAGTCGTTCAGCTTCAGCAGAATGTCCGTGTCGAATAATGTCCAAAATGCGGCGGCGCATTTCAGTGCCAGCTTCGCCAAGGCCTTTCAAATATGTTGAATATTCAACTTGCAATTCACTTGGGCCAGGTAAAGGTTGATCCGTCACTAGCGCAAGCACCAAATTGGCCTCAACATATTCTTTTAGACCATCTTGGGTGTAGCCCGCAAAGTAAAGGTCAGAATAGCCATCGACCGCCTCACGCATTTCTGCAACCTTCGCAGTGGCGTTTGCCAACTTTTCGCGCGCCAACTCAAATTCTTCACGGTGAATTGCGCGAATGGTTTCAGCACAGAATCGAATGAGAATACGAGACTGAGCGAGTACAGCATCACGTGCAGCATTTTTAGCAGAGAAAGACTCTCGGACCTCTTCTCCAAGGCTCGAAAGATCATTAACATTCAACATTATTCGTCGTTAGATGGCGGGGTTTGAGGCGGATTTTGTTGTCCGGGCTGACCAGGACTAGGTGGCCGAAACAGCAAATCAGCAAGAGAGCCACCCGGTGGCAGCTTGATTTCGCCATTTTGCCCTTCAAAGCGGGCCAAGTTTTCACCCAAAGCACGATGCAATAATTTTGCATTCGCCGGGGTCATAACAATTCGATTTTGCACACGTGCTTGTGGCGCGTTCGGCATAACCGTCGCAAAGTCGACAATAATTTCAGAGAATGAGTGCGTGATAACCGCAAAGTTAGCGTACGTGCTATCCAAGTTGCGCGGCAACTCAACCTTAATCTTACGATTCTGAGGTTGTTGTGGGGCTGCCGGTTTTTGTGAAGAATTAGACATTGATTGCTCCGTTACATCAAAATAAAAAGAGAGCACACAGAGGCGCTCTCACATAATACTAGTTATTTTGGCTTTTTAGAACGGAATGTCGTCTTCAGTTTGTGGAGCAGGAGCGCCGCCGCCACCACCGTAACCTGGGTTGCCACCGCCATAAGACTGGCCGCCACCCATGTCAGCACCGCCAAAGTCGTCATTGCGACCACTCAAGAAACGGACTTGGTTAGCTGTAATTTCAAGTGAAGCCCCAACGGAACCATCTTGACGGGTAAAGGTGCGTGGGCCACCTGTTTGCGGATCCACATTGATCCGACCTTCAACCAACACGCGACTGCCGCGTTGTAAATACTGATTGCAGGTTTCTGCTTGACGCCCCCATACAGAGACGCGCCACCAGACTGTGCGTTGCTGCTTCTGGTTTTGCTGGTCAGTCCACACTTCATTTGTTGCAACGCTGAAGTTGGTCACAGCTTGCCCTGATGGGGTGTAGCGCATTTCGGGATCTTTCCCCAAATTGCCAGCAATAATGATCTTATGATACATAGGTTCTCCTTTCGACGAATGTCTGTTTATTAGTTATGCGAAGTGTATAAATTCGTC
>JAHDBS010000132.1:0-2269 GCA_020630225.1 Anaerolineales bacterium
CCAAGGTCTAAGTGGCGAGTCTGAAAGGTCATAACTAGACGCTCAGACTCGTCACTCTATTGATTGGATTAGCGCGACGAACGGCTAGAGGTAATAGGTTGCCTGTTTTCTGCTTGTTGCTGTGCCTCGAGCGCAGCCTGTTGTTGCGCTTCAAAAGCAGCTTGTTCAATGTCATGGGTTGCAGCCCAGTTCACCCCTAGCCAGGTCGCCAGCACCGTACCGACAACCAAAGTGGCTTTCAGTACGGTGTGACTTACGCTGGGACGGCGACGTTTAGTCGTCATCTTCTTCGGATTCGTCGTCGTCGTCATCATCGTCGCCGCCAAGTCCAAAGAGGCCTTCGTTTTCGTCTTCTTCCGGCTCTTCGTTTTCATCGCCGGTCATGCCTTCACCTTCTGGAGTGCCTTCCTCCATTTCGTCTTCTTCCATTTCTTCACCTTCTTCGCCTTCGCCAAATCCGAAGAGGCTAAAGCCTTCACCTTCGTCTTCCATCATGGAGGCTTCACCGCCAAGATTAGCGGCACTCATTGCGGTGCCATTCCCTGGCCGGAAAATGAGGAATGTTGCGAGAACAAGTGCGGTTAGCGTTGCTGCGCCGATGATATTGGTCAAATTCTGTTTAGATTTCATGATCGTCACTCCTTGGTGATTAGTTATTTATCGTTGCCAGACTGTTGTTGTGTCTGATGTCTATATATTAGGAGTGGAGCGCAGTCTTTGATTTAACGCTGGCCTAAGTTGACTTAACTGTGGCTTAAATCTAAAAAGCGACAAGTGACGAGCCATAAATATGTTCATGCGATAATCCGTTGTATGAACACACTATTTGTAGACTTCTTAGAAAGAATGGAATTCCTATATCAGGAAATTCGAAATGACCTAGCGCGTTTGCCCGAGGAAGCACTTGATTGGTCGCCAGCTGAGGATATGAACTCAATTGGTATCTTGCTAACCCATCTGGTTGGCGCAGCACAATATTGGGCATGTGATATGCCAGCAGGGGGCGACTCAACGCGAGTGCGGTCTATTGAATTTGAAGCCGCAGGAACAACCCACGCACAGCTACAGGATTTGCTTGAAACTAGCATGGTGCGCATGAAAGCGTCTATAGCGACATTGACCTTGGCAGACCTAGAGAGAGAAGTCTCCTCAGCTATGTTTGCGGGTGAGACATTCACTGTCAGCTGGTGCCTAATGCACGCAATGGAACATAGCGCCACGCACGTTGGCCATATTCAGCTGATGCGGCACTATTGGCAAAATATACACACTAGCGCATGAAAGCAAAGACAACGTTCTCGCTAAAAGACCAACTATTTAATGCTGAAAAGGTCGCTTACTTAGCAGAGATTTTCATTACAGCTTGGTCACAGTTCCCGGCAGCGGATTTTGTAACAAATGTGATGGAGAAATTGCCAGATTTAGAGCTTAAAGCTCGAATTACGCATATTTCAGAATGTTTACATACGGCTTTGCCGGACAACTATCCTGTTGCGTTGCAAATTATTCTGGACGCATTACCACCTGAATTAGATCCAGCTCTTACAGATGATGACTTTGGGGATTTCATCCATGCCCCATTATCTGAGTACATTGCAATGTATGGCTGCTCTGCTGAATATTTGGACCTGTCGTTAGCCGGATTGCGTGAGAATACGAAACGCTTCAGCGTAGAAGGCCCAATCCGCAGCTTTATTAATGCGTTTCCGGCAGAGACGATGGCGTTTCTGCAAGCATGCGCCACATCTGACAATTATCATGTTCGGCGACTTGCGAGCGAAGGCTCACGCCCTAAGCTACCTTGGGCGCAAAAACTTGTCATCGACTATCGCGCTCCATTACCAATTTTGGATGCACTCTATGCTGACCAAACGCGCTATGTCACCCGCTCTGTCGCAAATCATCTGAATGACATCGCCAAAATTGATCCGGCGTTGGTTGTAGACACGCTGCAGCGTTGGCAAGAGAGTGGGGCGCAACAACCCAAAGAGATGGCCTGGATTATTCAGCACGCAACGCGAACGCTTATCAAACAAGGTGATCCAGCAGCACTCGCGCTAATGGGATATGGCGAAACGCCGGAAATTGAAATTAGTGCGTTTACAACGACCACTCCAACCGTAATCATTGGAGACGCCTTTGAATTCAGTCTGACGCTCACTGCGAAGAAAACACAAAAGCTACTTGTTGATTATCAGATGACATTTGCGACTGACTCGGGCAAAGTCAGCCAGAAGGTTTTCAAGCTAAAGCAATTGGATGTTGCTGC
>JAHDBS010000132.1:2369-10596 GCA_020630225.1 Anaerolineales bacterium
TTACTCGTTGAACATCTCGTGATACGACCGATCAAGGTCATCATCTGAAAGGTGCGCGTAGCGTTTTGTAATTTCAATATTCTTGTGTCGCGCCAGCTCTTGGGCCAGGCGGATATTTCCACCTGAGGCGCGCAATACATAGGTAACGAAGTAATGCCGAAAAGAGTGGGGCGTTATGGTCCCCTTTGCTTCTTGGCCTAACGCAGTTGTCACCCAGTCATCCACAATATTGCGGGCAGTGACAGTGCTAATCTTTTTGATCTTCTTGCCGGCCCCTTTATCATGCCGAGCAAAGACTGGCAGTGTGGCTAAGGGCTTGCCCGTATTGCCATCAAATGGGGCGCGCGCCTTGTGGTAACGGCGGATGCCATCTGCTGCACGCTCGGAAAAGCGTACTAACGCCTCGCGGCCACCTTTGATGGTCACAATCGCGCGTTGCTCAGCCCAGTCTAATTGCCCCCGTAATAATCCAGTAGCCTCTGACACACGTAAGCCGGTGTCTGCCAACGTCAGTAACAAAGCACAGTCACGATAGACACGCAACTGCTCGCGTGGGTCATCAATTTCATGGTTAGCCGCCCGCGACACGACATGCAACACTTGTTCTATTTGCTCACGTGGGAATGGTGGGATTTTTGGCGCAACACGACGCTGCCGGCGCTTGATGAAGCTCCGGATCTCTATCAGATTGATAGGTAATGTGTATTCACTAATCAAGAATTCGTAATAGCCAATCATTGCCGTGAGATACAAGCTTTCTGTTGCGGCCGCGTAGTCTCGCAGGTTTGGTAAATACCATTTCAGCCACTGAATACTTGCATCTGACGCCGGCGCCTTCTCAATATCAATTGCGTGGGTCTCTAAAACCTCAGCTAATAGCTTTAGCGCCTGATGATAAGTTCGGGCTGTATTCGCGCTGCGGCTTGCATCAACTAAATCAATGTAGTCCCGAATAGATTGGGCGATGGTGACGTGAGAGTGGGGCGCTTCGGTCATAGTAGCAATGGGGCGCTAAGGGCAAATTTTTGAGTCAGAGTTTTACAACAGCAACCCATAGCGCCTCCTGTCATATATGTTTATATAACGCGCAGCTTGCTGTTGCAATTGTAGAGAGCGTCAATATTGCGTCTTAATGTTTCTAACCAAAGTTATCCACAGGTTGAGATATATCAGAGCAGTTGTGAAACATGTTTCACAACTGCTCTTCTAACCAAAGCTGAGTTTAGTTAGAAGAGCAGCTGGTTAGAATGGTTAGAAAATGAGCTCCCTGCAATCCCTGGCTGGTTGGATCTGGTTCTAACCAAAATCGTCAGATTTAGGCCAATCTAAGCCGTTTTCTTAGAGATAAGAGTTGTGCGATTTGGGCAGCTTAGGATGTTTCACGCAAAATACGTGTTTCACAAGCACTATTTATGCTTATATCTTGATTGCGATAATGAAACTTATCGAAATCATAAATATTCTATCATGTGAAGTCTGGCTCAGAAGCCGCACTCACCTACTTTGCGTAGTATTGCTCTAAATAGGCAACACAGACCGTGATGAGGTTTGCCCAATCTTCATGTGGAATTGCTGGCGTCCACTCCCCATGCTTCAATGCCAATGTCAACAATGGCAACACTGGAGCCGAATCGCCCATTTGTTCTAGCAGCTCCTCACCCACCTCTGGAGTCCAATCGAACACAGAGACTTCCGTTAGCTTTAGTCGATTTCCTATAAGGCGGCGTACAAACTGAAGCTCATCTTCGGTTAGATTGAGCTGTGCAACTAAAGCTTTTGCATCTTTTGCTTGGCATAACAAGGCAGCCAGAAATAACAGATGGCGCACAGTGACTCCACTGGCTGTCACTGTTTCCAGTACATCGGACAATCGAATGCGGAATCGCCCAATCCGTGCCGAGATCAAGCCAAGCGCAAACTCAGACGCCGCATCCACGTCATGCGTGCGATGCAGAACAGATAACACACCTGTAAGGCTGTCTAAAGTCTGTAAAGTTGACTTCCACGCCCCGTCAGCTTCCAATCGCGCTAGATCAGGGAATTTCGTTTCTAGCCCACCAAGCACTGCCAAAGAACGTAACACAATTGAAGGCTTGGTGTCACCAAGCATCAAAAGTAACTGCGTGTAATCTGCTGGTACGGCTGTATTTGCCATTTGGCTTTTGACATACGCTTTGGTTTCTGCATGAAACTGCATCCCAAGCGCCATTGCCATTCGCAATGGGCCAATGACCGCCCCGCTCTCAGTATCGGAAGTGTCCAACAAACGCAGAACTTTGCCGCGGACATCTTGCGCACCATTTGCAACATCCAAGAACTGATGCGGCTCGTGCAGCGCCATTGCCATTCCTTCAAACGACATCAACTGCGACAAGAGATGCGCTTTAATATCAGCGCCCTGCTGTTTACGAATATTGAATGTGTAAACAATATAGTTGTCTTCAATCGTCAGTTGCAACAAATCTGGCGTAGACGCACCAACCTTAGTTACCGCCAGCTGACCATCAAGATGATCGAATAATGAATCCAAGTCAATGCTCGTGATAAGGCCGAATACAGTTAGTTTCTGCTTACGCAGCGTACGCGCAATCGTCTCACCATCAATCCAAACGTCAGATTTTGTTGGCCAAGCAGCCGCTATATCGGCCACAATAGCTGGCAACGGAAGCGGTTGTAGCGCCCCGCTTTCAAAGTAAACAAGTTGGGCGCGTTCAGTTGGACGTTCGTGTTGTGCGTGCATTTGGGCATCCTGTGCGCTCTGACCTTGACCCACTACCTGGGCTTCAATTAGCGCATTCCATTTAGAAGCAGAATTATAGTGTTGAACCTTTGGCTTGATCCGTGATTTCTTGGTCATCGCTCTATCTGTGCGATTTAAAACAAAGCGGGCTTCTAACAACCTTCGGTTGCCTCAAGAAGCCCGCTTTGTGATTGGTGAACGCTAGTCTTCGATGAATGCGCCGTCTTTTACAACGCCAATATACGGCAAGTTGCGCATATATTCATCTACATCAAGCCCGTAGCCAACAACAAATTTGTCCGGAATAACAAATCCGACATATTCAAGATCAATATCGACCTCACGGCGCTCAGCTTTGTCCAGCAAAGTACAGACCTTCAGCGACGCCGGTTCGCGCGTATGTAGAATTTCAAGGACATTCGACAGCGTATGGCCTGAATCGATAATATCTTCTACTAAAATCACATCTCGTCCGCTAATGTCTTCCTTCAAATCCATTGTAAGACGAACCTGGCCTGAAGAAGAGCGAGCGCCCTTTCCATAGGAAGACACTGCCATAAAGTCGATGGTGTGTTCAGTTGTAATAGCGCGCATAAGATCGGTCAAGAAGACCACCCCACCACGCAAAATACAAATCAGATGCAGATTCTTACCTGCATAATCTTCACTAATTTGCTTTCCTAATTCTTGGACTCGTTTCGACAAGCTAACTTCATCGATAAGGACTTCCCCAAGAATGTCATCTGGATTGAATTTACTCATAATCGCCCTTCTCCCTAGCTTTGCGAATTTGTACCCGGCATGGGAACTTCATGATGCCAGCGACAACGTGCCTGATATTCCTCAGTGCCGCCAACCAAAATAATAGGATCATCTACAGTTGCAGGACGACCATCAATAAGACGTTGAGTTCGGGTCGCCTCTTCGCCGCAGACAATGCAAATTGCGGTTAGTTTTTGAACGTCTTCTGCTTGAGTTAATAAAATTGGGATTGGCCCAAAAGGCTCACCACGGAAGTCCATGTCCAGCCCAGCAACAATAACGCGAATACCACGGTCTACTAATTGCTGCACAATCTCAGCCACCTTCCAGTCGAAGAACTGAGCTTCATCAATTGCAACTACGGTTGTGTCGGGTAATAAATGATCAAAAACAGCGCTAATGCTGTCTAAAGGCATTGCCTCGAATTCATTACCTGCATGCGAAACGACTTTGTTTCGGCTATAGCGATCATCAATCTTCGGCTTAAATACTTGCAGCTTTTGGCGTGCAATTCGGGCCCGTCGGAGGCGACGCATAAGCTCCTCGGACTTCCCTGAAAACATTGGACCTACAATGACTTCTGCATTGCCGGGTTTAGGTTTTGATGTTGTCATTCTCTAAGTGTGTGGCAGATGCATCGCCCCACTCTGCATAGGGCGTGCAAGGTGTAGTAATCAAAAAGGCAGATGCAATGGTGCATCTGCCTTTGTTAACTTACATCCTGTAAATAGGATACGCGCGAAGCTTATTCTTCGCTGTCGCCACCTGCGGTGGTGGCAGGCAATTCGAAGCCAAGCATGCGCAAGCTTTTCTTGAGGTCGATTAGGCTCTTGCGGCCGAACCCTGCGAGTTCTAGCAAGTCATCATCGCCTTCTTGAAGCTTAGCAACTGCTTCACCAGCAGTTGAAATGCCAGCTGCTTCCAATGAAGCAACAGCGCGCTTACCCAGATCAAGCTCTTCAACGCTCAGGTTAACTGGGAGTTCAGCAGCTTTTTCTTCTTTTTCAGCTTGAGTAGCCAAGTGTTGGCGGCGAGCGTCCAACTTACGCATGAAGCGCTCTACCTGACCTTCCGTATCGATGATACGTTGGGTACCGGTGTAGAAAGGATGGTTACCTGACCAAACGTCTACACGGATTTCTGGCATCGTTGCGCCAACGGTCATTACAACTTCACCGTTGCAAATTACCTTAGCTTCTGGATACCATTCTGGATGGATTTCACTCTTTGGCATTAGTCAGCTCCTGCAGCGCTTTGCATTGGCACAATTGAAACTTGCTTGCGCCCTGAAGCCAAAGTGCGGAATTTCACGTGGCCATCTGCAACAGCGTAAAGCGTGAAGTCACGACCAACACGTACGAATTCACCTGCGTGAACGCGTGTACCACGTTGTCGAACGATGATATTGCCATTACGGACAAATTCACCACCGTATTTTTTTACGCCAAGTCGCTTAGGATTACTATCGCGACCGTTACGAGACGAACCACCACCTTTTTTATGTGACATGATGCGAACTCCTTATTCGAATAATTAAGTGTTTGTATCTAGCCGTTAGCCTACCAGCGACTCAATTTTGAGCCGGGTATATGTTTGGCGATGGCCTTGTGTCTTCCGGTAACGCTTCTTAGGCTTATAGTGGAACACACGGATTTTTGGACCTTTGAAATGCTCAACCACTGTTGCTTTTGCAACTGCGCCGTCGACGCGTGGTTGACCAACGCGCACTGCGCTGCCATCAGCCATTAAAAGGACTTCAAGGTCAACGTTTGCGCCTGGTTCTAGGGCGAGCTTTTCAACTTCAATGTAACCGCCCTCTTCAGCGCGATATTGGCGGTTGCCGCTTTCTACAATTGCGTACTTCATCTTGATTTTTCCGCTGAAAATAGTGGAGAACATTTATAAAAATGTTCAGTTCTTTTTGAATAAACGAAACAAAGCCCCGCGATTGCGGGGCAACTTAGAAATTATAACGATGGCAGATTAGCTTGTCAATCAGCTGGCTAAGAATTCATCAATTACGGCTTTTGAAATCCGATAGACAGATCCTAGTTTCTTTGCCTTCAAGTCACCAGATTCTATCATAGACATGACATCTGACTCGCCAATTTGCAAATAACTGGCTGCTTGTGCCGGTGTCATAACATCAGGAACGGCTGCTGACACGTCTGAGACGGCCCCAACAGTTGCTCCAGCGGCTGCACCAGAAGCGACAGCAGCTTGCGGCTGTGCAGGTGCTGCTTGAACGGCTCCGCCCCCAAAGGCTTGGTTCATGATGTTACCAATCCCAATTCCGGCACCAATGCCAGAGGTAAGACCTGCGCCGCCACCTTCGTTTTGCGCGGCTTCACGCATGGCATCTGCAGCTTGCAATTGCATATAGGTTTGTGTGTCTAACAGACCCATTGCCCGCAATTCTTCAGCTGACTTGCTACTTGGCTTCAATGATTCAATGTAAAACGCCTTGAGTGTTACCCCAATTGCCTTGAAATCATCTTGAACCTTGGCGCGTACACCAGCACCAATTTCTTCGGTTAGACCAATAATGTCTAAAACATTCTTATTTTGCTTTGTACCAAGCTCACCGAGCATGTCTTGCAACTTGCTCAGCAACATCGCGCGCAGACGCCCTTGAATATCGGCTGTAGTATATGCGCCCTGCTGTCCAACAATTTGGTTCACAAACTGCTGTGCATTGGTGATGGCAAATGAATATACGCCAAACGCTTGCAACAGCGTAATCCCAAGCCCCACCCCAGGATTCTTAATTAGGATTGGTTGTGGTGTCCCCCACTTTTGGTCTGCAAAGTCACGCATGCTGACGAAATACACTTCTGCAGGAAATGGCGTTTTGTCACTGAATAGCGTCTTACTAACCGCTTCAATGATGTAAGGGATATTCGCTGTGGTGATGGTATGGCGCCCCGGACCAAAGGTGTCTAGCGCTTTACCATCACGGAAAAAGACTGCATTTTGAGATTCGCGCACAATGACTTGTGAGCCAATGCGGAAGTCGCCACTGCCACTTTCAGGCATGCGGCGCACAATCTCATTACGCATTTCTGATGGATATTCAACAACGTCAAAAATTCTTCGACGACCCATATTGTGTTCTGCTCCTTATGAAACATCTCCACCACTACTATGTGCTGGGGAGATTCGTTTTAGTTAGTTCGCTCAAAATCCTGTTGAGCGGTCATGCTTTTGACTAAAGGCCTGTTAGCAAATGTTGACGGTTATTGAATGCGTCAACCAAGCTTTGGGCACGCGCAGTCAAGTTCCGAATTGAAGCTGGTAACCCATCTGTTCCTACTGACAAGTTCACATTGTCAATAGCAGAGACCATCCCGTCTAAGCCTTGCATCAGTTCCATATCGTATTGATAAAGCTGGTCTAATTCAGGCTCATTGATTTGTACGTTGTCAAAAAAGCTTGAGTATCCATAGCTAGCAGTGCGAACTGAATCCACAAAGATGCGCATCTTTGTCACGGCACGTTCGATATCGTCTAGATATTCATACTGCCCTTCACTTACGAGAACTGTTTGAATTTCTGAAATACGGCCTACAAGCTCTTCAGCACGAAATGCAACGGCATCACGGACTAATTTATCGGCGCTACGGCGATTTTCACGCTCAATATACCCACCAAGGCCAGGAATTTTTTCTAGAAATGCTTCGACTGAGCTCCGCCATTTATTGACTTTATCGTAGACATCGCCACTTTGTGTTTCGTCGTCCATATTTGCTCCCAAATAATTACTTTTGATTGTTTACCAAACTTGTCTTGAGTGAATAAAACGCTATGGTCTCTAGCTCAAGAAATATTCTGTTCCACAGTATTCACACACGCTAACACCTTTACCGGCTAGCGACACCTTGCCGCCACAGCGTTTACACTCACTAAGGTCGCGAAGATTAGCTGCTTCAGCACTATACAGAATGCCGTCATCCCAGTTGATGTAACCGTTGAACACACCCAGCCCAACTAGGCTGTAAATCCATTCTTTGACCTGCTCACTTGTTGATGACAATTCAAAGACTGCATCTGCAATGGTTAACTTGCCACGGGTTTGCACCATTTCATATAACTGACGCTGCTTTTGAGATTGCTCAAACTTTGCGACATCCGCTTGGCCGCGGTTGCGTAATACAACCCCAATGGCAACTAACGGGATCACAAAGACTGCTAGGATTATGAGCCCAGCAATAAAACCGGGCACACCCACTCCCATAAACGCCATCATCGCGATCAACACCATCACGCCCAAAACGCCGATTACAGCGCCAGTCGTGATGAGCACAGACCCTATATTTCGTCCTTCCATATGTTAATAATCCGATCGCTTAATTCAGCGCCCTATTTAGAGTAACAAAGTTACGCAAAGAAAGTCACAACTTGACTAGCGGAAACCGCCACCGCCGCCACCGCCTGAAAAGCCGCCGCCGCCACCTGAGAAGCCGCCACCGCCGCCCCAACCGCTGGAGCCGCCGCCACCGTAGGAACTACTACTGCCACTTCCTGGCGGCGGTGCAGGTGGTGTACTAATCGTACGCCCCATGGTGTTCAGAGCAGAAACCATACCGTCTCCGAGGGAATTCAGCCCACCGGCCATCCCCATTCCAATTTCATCTAGTGAAGGCATTCCACCGCCACCGTCTTCACCACGGCCAATGCCTCCGCCAGAGCGACCAGTTCCGGGCATATAGACACCACGACCATATG
>JAHDBS010000133.1 GCA_020630225.1 Anaerolineales bacterium
TTATGAACATCCTCATTATGGGCGGGACCCAATTCTTGGGCCGTCACATCACACAAGCCGCGCTTGCGAGCGGCCACACGGTTACGTTGTTCAACCGTGGTAAAACCAATCAAGACCTATTTCCAAATGTCACTAAATTGAAAGGCGACCGTGCTGCGGGTGACTTAACGACTCTTACTGGCACCAGCTGGGATGCAGTCATCGATGTCAGCGCATACTATCCACGGGCAGTGCACGACCTGTTGGAAACCGTAGAAACATCACACTACACCCTCATTTCAACAATCTCGACCTATGCCAGTGAAGCGGAGTTGAATCAGGATGAAACCGCGCCATTGTCTGATCCAATTACAGATACGGAAGACATCACCGGGGAAACATACGGCGGCTTGAAAGTTGCCTGTGAACACGTCTGTCACGAACTAGCCGCTGACAAAACGCTGTTTGTGCGTTCTGGTCTGATTGCTGGACCAGATGATCACACTGATCGATTTAGCTATTGGCCTTGGCGTGCGTCCCAAGGTGGCTGGATGATTGCGGCTGGAGATCCTAGTACAGCGTTCCAAATTGTAGATGTCCGTGATGAAGCTGAATGGATTATGCGGCAAATCGAGGCACAGACCGTTGGGGCGTTCAATGTCACTGGTAACCCAATTTCACTAGCGCAAATTATTGAAACCACTGCTGAACTGACGGATCAGGACACGCGCCCTTTCTGGCTAAGCTTAGCTGACTGTGAAGCGCACGGCATTCGTCCTTGGGTCGATATGCCGCTGTGGGTACCTGGCGAAGCAACTGCTGGGTTACATACATTCAACATTGACAAAGCCCTAGCTGCTGATCTGACTTTTCGGCCATTGGAAACAACTATTGCAGATACGCTTGCGTATTTACAGAGTCGCCCTAACCAAGAATTGGTAACGGGGTTAAAGATGGAAAAAGAACGCGAGGTATTAGCGAAGCTGTTATAAGAGCCTCTGCATGCCTAAGTCTATGAAACACTTCAACTTCCCCGAAATACACGTTGGGATTGCAGAAAATACAGAGGCTCCGACTGGCTGCACAGTCTTCTATTTCCCAGACAAAGTTCAAACTGCGATTGATGTACGCGGGGGATCAACGGGTATTTTTGGCTTAGACGAAAAGCTGACCGCTGGTGACGCTATTACCGATGCAATCTGTTTTGCAGGCGGATCACGCTATGGATTAGAGGCGTGTGCAGGTGTGCAAGCAGAGCTGCTCAACCAAGGTTATACAGCGGACTGGACGAACATTGCTCGTGTACGTGGCGCAATTTTGTATGACTTTGGCTATCGTAACAGTACGGCCTATCCTGACAAAACAATGGGGATGAATGCCTTACAAAAGGCCGCGTCCGGCATGTTTGCAAGCGGCCCACGCGGAGCAGGTATCAATGCGCGAGTGGGGCTACCAAAGAAAGAGCCAGCCGGACAGGGCATGGCTTTTGGAGAATGGCACGGCACCAAGATCGCGGTATTTACCGTGGTCAATGCTGTTGGGGTATTGGTTGACACTCAGGGCAATGTGGTGCGCGGGAATTTTGACGCCGATACACAATCACGCCGCTCTATGCTGGACTTACTAGAACAGGGCGAATTAGCGTTACCGGGTGGGAACAGACCGCGGGTAGATGAAAACACGACCCTCACCTTGGTAGTAACAAATCAACGGTTGACTGGCTGGCAGCTGCGGCAGTTAGGCCGTCAAGTTCATACTGCAATGGCACGCGTAATTCAGCCATTTCAAACAGTTTGGGATGGAGATGTCCTTTTCACTGCCACAACCAACCAGGTTGAGACAGCTACATATAAAGACGTTGTCCCATTAGGCGTACGGGCATCTGAACTCGCTATTGATGCAGTGTTAAATTGTTACACCCCTTAAATCAAAATCGCTGCGCATAATGAAGTTCGCAGCGATTTCAAATAAAAAGAATAAATTCAATAATGAATTAGTGTAGGCTCTCGTCATCCCAACTATCGTTGTGACCCGGTTTGACACCAAAACGCTTCTCCAGCAAGTAAAGAAACGATCCTACGCCCCATTGCTTATCCTCTAGTCCTAATTCTTCAGGACCAGCGTCAATAGCATCAATCAGCTCATCAATTTGCTCGTCTTTGAGCATGTAATCCTCGTCGTTCTTCGAACGCCTTGATCTAAAAAGATTTAGCATGAACATCTTTGGCCGACCTCCCTGCGGCTTCAATTCGTGTAATCTATTTGACACCTGTCACAGCATCGGACACAGTGAATTTGGTAATCAAAACGAGATCAAGTAAATCGAAGTAATAAAAAACGGCATACTTTTTTACAAAGTATGCCGTAAATAATTTAAGTACTATCGGTTTTGTCAGTGCTTTCTATGTTAGATGGGTCTTGACATAAGAAGTCACAATCGTTTTGTGCTTAGGTCACTTGTGAGATTGTCCCTTTGTGGGTTGCAACTCAATTCGTAGTCGCTGTAAGTTTTCATCTGAGAAGAATTCAGACGGTGGAATGAGCTCAGCCGCGAATTCGCTAAAGACTTGGAACTTTGGCTGCTCCACCTCAAACTTGTTCCGTGCCATTTCATCGTCGCGAATGTCATCCACCACTGTTTGCTGAATGAGCTCCGCTGTCTCGGTGACTTTATTTGCTTCGGGAATCAGAATGGTTTTCTTCATACTTTCGTCTTGTGACTGGAAGAAAGACGAGTGTTTGAAGGTGTGCATCACCGAGATTTCACCTAAGCTGCGGTACGCCTCAAATTGATCATCATCAAAGAATTGGTCGCCGGTTGACTGGTGTGGGAACTTCGTATCGCGATTGGTGCGATAGTACGTTGTCAATTGCGTTGGCTCATCGCCTGTCAGTGTTGGCTTGAGTACAATCAGCCAGCCTTTTTCGGTTTTCCCATCATCCTTTGGATATTTGATTTCACCAATAGCGGCATGCTGTTGAGAATATCCCGTAGCATCCGGAATGATGGCCGTGAGATCAATATCGATTTCAATCCGGTCATCAATATAAGCTTGTCGGATCACGTTAGACAGCGATTCAAAGAAGTAGTCGCCGTCTTCGCCTGCATCGACTGCGACAATTACGCGGCAGCGACGTTTCAACAATGGTGCCAGACTTGTGTTGTCCCCAGTGTGAGCGCCATCAGACAGATTGATGAGCTTAGACGTTTCAGCCGTGGTGCCAAACAATTCTTGTAATAGATACTTCGGCCAAAACGTACGGTTCTCACCCAGCGGATAAGGGAACAACATATCGCCCAGCTTGTCGCGGCGCGTCTTTTTCTTGTTTTTAGCAGCATCTGAATATTCACTCGGATTTAGCATCCAGTAACCCAAGCGCACATTAAACAACGTTGTGATGAATGCCATGGCAAAGAATGAATACAACCCGGCACCAGACCCAACTGCAGCCCCAGAGATTGCAATGGCCCGTGACAGCTTGATGCCAACATTCGAATGCGGCGTCGAGGGCTTATTTGGATTGACCAAGTAAGTGTCCGTGCTGACATAGCCCGTCGTGTCAGACCCACAATAGTCGCGAGTAAAGGTGAAATAGTCTGACTTTCGATCTTTCAGATCAAGGTTAGAACTACCTAGCAAGTTGAGCGAGCCCAAAATGATGTGATATGGCCCCGTACTACCATCTGGATTGATGTCGCGCATACAAAGTTCACGATGGTCACGAACAGTATGCACTTCTCCTTGTTGATCCGTGGTTTCGGTCATTAGGAACGTTTCAGCAATACGGTCACGATAGAAGTAGTGCGGTGACACGCGGTTGTAGTTGATGATGGAACCAAACACAATGAACGCCAACATTGCAATCGCACCAATCATCGCCACGCGGCCAATATCCCAAGCAGTTGGTAAATCTAGCGATTCGAAAATAACTTCGTAAAAGTAGATGCCCGCAAACATGATGACCCAAACCAAAATGCCAAGCAATGCATTTCGCAATGCGGGAGAGAGTGTCACAAACTGCTTCATAATATTGCCGCCTGAGTCATCCCGTGAGCGTGACAACCAAGCTGCCCACAATGCCGACAAAATGACCGTGGCAGCAGGTAAGACCGTATTCTGCGCAGTGTTTTCTTCAATATTGAGGTTAGCACTCACATAGTGAGGCAGGATCAGTAGCGTAGCGAGCAAAAAGAACAACAGCACATAAGTGGCATACCCTTGGAAAATGGACAGGCCAGAGCGGAAGTCAAACGTCCAACGTTTGGAGTTCATAAAGAACGGGTGTACAACAACTGTCCCGACACGTACGCCTAACGCAAACAAAAGCGGAGTCAAAAGCCAATAAATTTCTTTATGATCTGCACTACTCATCGAAGGCATGAGCTTGAGAACAAACACGGTGACGCTCATTGCGACAATTGCAATGAAGGCCATCATTAGAAATGCGCCGCGCTCATAACGCGCTTTCTTTGACCGATAGCGCCGATCATCAGCGGTTGTCGTGCTTTCGATGATCATGCTTGAAAACTTGCTTAGAGAGCGACGCAACACATTTTGCTTTGGCTGCTTATGTGGCTTACCACCACCGTAAGAACTGCGTCGAACATCGGTATTGCTGTCACGCGCAATGGTGTAAAGCAAGAATACGGCAACCACCGCAACGATGGTACCCACAATAAATGACGTCCGGGCGGGTCTGAAATATAGCAATTCAAACGTAAAAATTTCGCCCAAGGCTGTCGTAAATGCCGTTCGCAACGTTGGGTTTTGCATTGCAAACTCTGGAATACGAGCGGTGTCGCTGACGTAGAGCCCTGGTGCCAAAATCCCTGCAACCGAGTAATGCAACGCGGCAACAGCCAAGAAGAACGTCATGAAGATCCCAATCGTAAAAAAGATCCCCGTGATGGACGCGCCAATTGCGCGCAGCATATCGATTGAAAACAGTGTGAGTTCAGGAATAATGAAATTCCCACGTCGGCGCAAGTGGGCTACCTGCGCATTTAGCCCCGGATCGGTCGATTCGCAGCGGGACGGTTCATTAGGTGCTGAGTCGCAATCATCGCGAACGTCAAAACCTTTGATATTAGGATTGAGTGGGAAATTTTCGTGGCGAGTGTTGAACTGGTTAGTGACTGAAAGCAGCGATGTCACACAAGAGCCAATATAACCGCCACCGGAAACAGTGCTGAGGTAGTCAACATAAGGCAAAACACCAAGTTTGGACAGCCCTTGAATAATACCGAGATTGAACGTCGCCGAGCGAATCCCGCCGCCAGAGAAGGTTAGGCCAATGGCGCCTTGGTCTTCCCAAGATTTGTCTAAATTCTTGATCCCGATTGCGTCACGACGCTTTTCAATGAAGGACTCTTCAATATCAAGCATTTCCGACCATTCGGATTTGGTTACATAGGTCTTTTTAGTTGTAGTCATAGTGCGGCAACAAGTGGTTACTGATTGTTCAAGCGCGCCACGGAAACTAGCACACGCTTGCAATAGCCCCTTAACGTTTCAATAACATCAATTTCGGAACGCAGGAGCTACTTCTTCTAAAGTCAGTGTATATTTTCAGTATACGTAATTTTGGGAGGGGAAGGAAAGCCAGAATCACAAAAGCGGCCTAAAACTACTTGGCCGCTTTTGCTTTATGGAGGAGAAGAACTGAATTCACACGTGGTGTTATGACCACGGAATGAACAACTTTAGAAGAGGGCAACTCAGTGCATGACACTGTTACCGTCAATAGGTTCAGCCAGAATAAATAGCCGTCCCCAAACGTTGTTGCCCTCGTTTTCGATGCATGTTTGCATCACCAAAGGGTATGACCCACCATACACCCGATCGTAGATACTTTGAACATCATAGAGTTCGCCAGTATCAAGGCTACGAAAATCACTGAAGTGACTATTCGGTTGCAGCGCTTGGTACGCTTCAACCGCTTCGACAAGGAACCATTGAGAGGACCCGTCTTCATAGGTAACGCTGACAATGGTGTCTTCCTTGATCTCTGAGAAGTCATCACCAGCGAGATAGTTATGCGCTAGAAAGGCCAGAACATCATTTTGTGCTGGTGCCGCGAACTGAGTAACCTCATCGGGTGCCGAGCTAACATAGCCTGGCCTTTCTGCGGGTTGCTGAGCAACCGGATAATCCAATATCCCCTTCACCTCTATTCGAACGACTTCACTCTGGGATTTGTGCTGTGCATCTGCACGGTCAAAGAGCCCACCAGTGACTGGAATTATTGCTTTTGTCGGAAACGTAACAGCTAACATACAAACACCCATCAACACAAACCAATACTTTCTCCAATACGTCGTTCGCATAACTGTATATTAGATTGTGGCTAAAGTTAGCTCAATAAAAGAGGAATTCAAGACCCGTATGAATCAGGTTTGTTTTTTTACAAGGGTTGCAATACGGCATTGCTTGCAACATTTCTGAGGAGTTTCACGTAGTAATGAATAAGCTGCACAAGCTGTTATAGACACGCTTGTATACTACGCAGACGAGATATTTTGAACTTTACAACTGGAGGATTTTGCGATGATCCATCGAATTATTGGCGTGTTACGCCTTGACCCTGAAACCTTTGAAGCGATTGAACGCGATGACACAGCCACTGTACCTGCTGCTGTGATTGTGGCAGCTGTAGCCTTAGCGACAGGCCTAGGCACATTCTTCACCACTGGCAGCATTGGCGGCTTAGTTGGCGGCGTACTTGCCTCAGTCTTAGGCTGGGTTTTCTGGGGCGCGACAACTTATTTCATTGGGTCGCAATTGTTCGGAGCCGATACAGATATGCCAGAAATGTTGCGCGTCATTGGGTTTGCCCAAGTGCCACTTATTTTGAGCATTGTGCCAGTGTTCAATTGGATCTTTACAATTGTTGGGCTCATTTGGACATTAATTGCCAGCTTCATTGGCATTCGCGCCGGTCTAGATTTGGACAACCAAAAGACAGCCATCACTATTGCCATCGGATTTGTTGTGGTTACCGCCTTGCGCTGGTTATTACCTTTTGCGTAGGCGCGAATAGACATTGGTCCGCGCCACGGCAAGGGTTGCTAGAAGTTGCAACGATGCTAGAGATTGTGGGGATGCGCGACATCTTCAGCCTATAATGTCCCAAATCATTCATCCATAGGACACTGCATATGACCACGCCACCCATCAGTCGTTTTTCTGTTCCAGAATTTTCTGAACTCCCTGAAGATATCCAAGCGCGCATTTTGGCGGTGCAAGAAAAAGCTGGGTTTATTCCCAATGTTTTCCTAGCACTTGCCCGCAGGCCAGCAGAGTTTCGCGCATTTTTTGATCATCACGATGCGCTGATGGAAAAAGAAAGCGGCCTCACAAAAGGCGAACGCGAGATGATAGTTGTTGCGACCTCGGGGCTCAATCAGTGTTTGTACTGCGTGGTAGCCCATGGGGCAGTGTTGCGCATTCGCGAAAAAAGTCCAATTATTTCAGACCAGATTGCGACAAATTATCTTTCAGCAGACATTACAGAACGTCAAAAAGTGATGTTAGATTTTGCCGCAATGGTGGCCATGAACGCACACGACATTGCTGATGAAGACTTTGACTTGCTGCGCGCATATGAGTTTTCAGATGAGGATATCTGGGACATTGGCGCGATTGCCTCTTTCTTTGCTATGTCAAACCGAATGGCAGCGCTGACGAACATGCGCCCAAATGAAGAGTTTTATCTCATGGGCCGTGTACCGCGCAAGAAGTAAGTATTTACAAAAAACAAAGAGCCACTCTGCAGAGTGGCTCTTTGTTTTTAAGGCGTATCAATAATCTGCAAATTAGCGCTATGGCATTTATAACACCCGCCAGAGACGAGCAATCAGCGCGGCAATAAACCATGCCACACCACTCGTGGCTGCGCCCATTAGTGCACCAAGCAACCGCGGTGCCAACGCAACAACTCTGCCAAACAAACGCATCGATTTCATTTGGAGCAACGCTGCCCCTAATATCGCGCCGATTAGGATAACAAAAATCCCCCAGCGCCCTAGCAGCGCGCCAGCAATCAGGCCTAAGACTAGACTAATGCCAAAGATGCCCAGTATGCGCGGAAGCATTGTCTTTGCTTCACTGACCGCTGTTTCAACATGCTGCACTTGCGGAAAGGCATCTTTCGCTTGTTCCGCAAGGTCGCGCAAATCCTGATCATTTGCCGAGCGCACCCCTTCTACTTTAGGCGGCTCTTCAATTACTTGGGTTTCACGTCGTACCCGTTCTGCATGCAAGCGCTGCATTTCTTCGCGGGCAACATCTAGCGGGGCACTACAGCCAGCACAGTGTGCAGAGTCATAGTCACTGATATGACCACAATATGTGCAAGCGATTTGTTTAGGCGGGGTGAAGGTGCTCATAATTACAGTGTACTGCAAGTACAAGTCGCAAGAAAAGATCCCTAACCATACTCAAATTACAGCTGCCCTCATGAGTTGCTCAGATAGCAAGCTGCGACTAAACTCAGCCCATGCGCGTTACTTATCTCTCTTTTTGTCTCCTAATTTTCGCAACTGCATGCTCAACTGTTTCAGTTCAACCTGAAGAGCGGGTTGCAGAAATTCCAACCTCGTTACCTACCAATACGCTTTTGCCACAGACGGAAACGCACACGCCAACGGCTATTCCCGCAACTGCGACGGAAACAGAAACGCCCCAGCCAAGCGATACACCTGAGCCAAAGCCTACTGAAACACAAACCCCAAAACCAACGTTGGATAACCTTGGGCGTTTAGAGCGTTTCATTGACCCAGATACGGCCTACATTGGCCGGCTCAATTTAGAGCAGGCAGAAGAACGTGAGTGTCAACGCCCCAATACAAATTTAGAGTCTGAAAATATTCAACTTTTGGCGCATGTCAACAACGGAAGCTGCCTTAGTGGTGAGCTCGCTTTAGCCGAAATTGATGGGCAGGACATTATTTTTCAAGCTGGCTTAGGTAGTACAGCCTATACTGCTACTGACGTGACAGATCCAACTGCCCCAGTGGTCTTAGGACGCTGGAAGTTTTCACCGGGCAGCTATGCTTCTGACTTACGCTATTTCCCGCAAGGAGAACAACACTATGTCAGCATCTCGATGGAAGGCTTTGGGGAACGCCCATGTGGAATTGCAGTCATTGAGGTAACAGACTTAGCTAACCCTGTGTTGGTGCAGCATATTCAGGGCATCAATGTTGGGTCAGACCGCGCATGGTGTAACGTGCATACCGCGCCAGTTAGCCTAGATGAAAATGGTGATGGTGCTTTTCTTTACGCATCTGCCGATGACACCTTTGACCTACGCGTCATTGATATCCGGGATCTTAGCAGTCCAGTTGAAGTCAACAGTTATCAGCATGCCAACTACACCTTTGATCGTGGGCCAGAGACCTTTGTCCACGACTCGACCATTGTGGGCGACCGCGTCTATGTCTCTTATTGGGACGGAGGCACAATGATCTTGGACAAAACTGCGGTGGAAGCTGGGTTGCCAGACACTGAATTCGTCCTGAATCCGCCCAACAGTATCGACCCATGGGATTTTCTGGTGCACCACAGTTACCCTACTAGCGATGAAAACTTCCTCTTCATTGAAGATGAACTCACTTACGATGGCTCGTTTAGTCAGCTGCGCTTGTGGGATATTCGTGACCTTGAAAATCCTGTCGCGCTGAAGCGTATCAAGATTCCTGACCCAGCGATTTCGCCGCATAACTTACTGGTCAAAGACGATCTCCTGTTTGTTGGCTGGTATGTGGATGGTGTGCAGGTCTTCCGCTATGACGTGTCAAATCCAGAAGAGGCTATTGTCGAGCGCATTGCATGGCATGCAGTCCGCACCGATGAAGAACGGGAAACCACGTTCGATGGTGTTTGGGGCGTGCGCGTGAAAGACTGCACGGTTGACGGTGCTGAGACAGTCTGTATTTATGCGTCTGATATTAGTAGTGGATTATGGGTGATGGCGTTGGAGCCGTAGACAATGATTTGGGGAGGAAACAAGAATGCGTGCCTATGATGCTGCACATATACTACTAAGACTGTTGGGATTATGGCTTTTGATTTTTGCGCTTAGCTACATCCCGATGTGGTCAGGCCTGTTATTTGCTAGTGGGGATTTCTGGATGGTTCTACAAGCCAGTTTTCCTAACCTAGTTATTGGATCACTCTATGCTGGAACTGGCGTCATTTTCTGGCTATATACCCACTCAGTGGCACGCTGGCTGGTACCCAAGGTTAGTTTGCAATCAGGTGAAAAATATTCAGTTTCAGAAAATACGCAGGCTTGGCTGCAAGCTGGCGTTAGCTTAATCGGCGTCTACCTGTTAGTGACTTGGCTGCCTGCTGTGTTCGTTACTTTTTATCGCGTTGCTACGTTTGTTGAAGATGCAAATTCGCTTATTGGCAATGCCGATGTCAACATCGCGTTTTTGAGAGCCGTAATCAATGTGATTGTTGGGGGCTTAGTCGTGATATTCCGAAAATCGATTGCGTCTAGATTGAGCCAGTAGCATTGTCTTTGACGTTAGCTTACTTCCCGCCGAATCGGCTCCAGAAACACAATCGCCTCTGC
>JAHDBS010000134.1:0-2854 GCA_020630225.1 Anaerolineales bacterium
GTCTTGATTGACACCGTCACAACCGATGCAAACGGTAACTATGTGTTTGAAGACTTGCCCCAAGGCGGCTACCTTGTAGAAGTTGATGTAAACACCTTACCAACTGAGCTAATGCAAACCGCTGACCCAGACGGCACGTTGGACGACCAACAAGCCTACAGCTTGGGCGATGGAGAAATTTATCCGGGTGCAGACTTTGGTTACATGCCAGCTGAGCCTGCCATTGCACTTGAAAAAACCATCAACGGTGGGCATGAAAACGGCACGAACTGTCCAGCCTATGAACTGATCATCTCAGCGCCAGGCAATCCAATTACCTACTGTTTTGAAGTCACCAACACCGGTAACACCTGGTTAGCAGACCTCAACATCAACGACAGTGACATTGGCGTAAGTCATAGTGACCTTAGCTTGATCTCAGGTGTACTGCCATTGGCTCCGGGCGAAAGCGTGCTGTACTACGTTCACACCAACGTGGTTGGCAACCTAATCAACACAGCGGATGTACGCGCAAATCCAGTTGACTCAACTGGTGACGACATTCCAGGCAGTGAAGACCCAACCGACACCAACACTGCAGAACTACGCTTACCAGGTAAGTTCGGCGACACAGTATGGTTAGACACAAACAGTGATGGCATCCAAAACGATGGCGAAACCGGCATTGAAGGCGTCACGGTGACCCTATATGACGAACTTGGCAACATCGTAGACACTGCTGTTACTGATGCTGATGGCAAATATCTCTTTGTTGACTTGCCAAATGGCACCTTTACCGCAGTGGTAGATCCAACTACGCTACCAACAGATGTCCCGTTGATCCAAACTGGCGACCGTGATGGCACATTGGATCACCAAACAAGTGAAGAGTTGACCGCAGCCGAAGAATTCTATGACGCTGACTTTGGCTACGCTCCAGCAACACCAGCACTCGACATTGCCAAGACCGTTTACGAAAGTCACAATGGCGGTGCGGGTTGTCCAACTGCTGGCGAGCTTGTCACTGCCGCCTCTGGCACAGCTGTGACATACTGCTTCACTGTTCAAAACACTGGCAACACGTGGCTCGACACGGTCACCATCGATGACCCTGCATTAGGTATTACCCGCGCAGACATGACGCTCATCATTGGGACCGAGCCATTGGCACCAGGTGAGAGCATTGCGTTCTACTATGACGCAACGCTGAACAACAGTTTGGTAAACACAGCCAGCGCTAGCGCTGACCCTGAATATCCAAATGGTGACCCAATTCCAGAAGTAGACAACCCTACGGATGAAGACACCGCTGAAGTTGAAGCGCTTGGCTCAATTGGTGATCGCATTTGGCTTGATAGCAATGCAGACGGCGTCCAAGACGCTGGTGAAACTGGTATTGAAAACGTAATGGTCATGCTCTACAACAATGCTGGTGAGCTTGTTGCAACGACACTGACCAACGCCAACGGCAACTATCTGTTCCCAGACTTGCCAGCTGGCGACTACAATGTCGTGATCGATCCAAGCACCTTGCCAGATGCACTTCTGCCAACGTTTGATCCAGATGGCACGCTCGATCTGAGCAGCCCATACACACTAGGTGATGGCGAAGACTATGTAGACCATGACTTTGGCTTCCAAAGCGCTCTATCAGACATCGCTGTTCAAAAGACGGTTTATCTTGGTCACGATGCAGGCGTTCAATGCCCAGGTGGCGAGCTTGCAACGGGCGTTGCAGGCACCACAGTGACCTTCTGTTTCGAAGTTGCTAACTTGGGTAACACCATCTTGGCTGACATTGAACTCAACGATCCATTGTTGAACATCACCCACGCTGACATGACCCTGATCTCTGGCACACTGCCATTGCAACCAGGCACTGCGTTGATGTACTACTACGAAACCGAAATCGGTGCGGATGTACAAAACATCGTGAGCGCCACTGGCACGCCAGTCAACGAAAACGGTGAACCAATTGAAGGCGTAGACAAGCCAACCAGCCAAGACATTGCTAACGTTGCAGTGCTCGGTAACATTGGTGACACCATCTGGTTTGATACTGACGGCGACGGCGACCAAGACAGCACTGAAGCTGGTATCGCCAACATCACCGTCACCTTGACACTGCCAGACGGCTCAACCCAAACAACCGAAACCGACGCAAACGGCAACTACTTGTTTGAAAACTTGCCAAGTGGCGACTACACAGTCAGTGTAGCCACCAACAACTTGCCAGACGGTAGTGGCCCAAGCTATGACTTAGACGGTACGCTGGACAACAGCACTACTGTCTCACTCAGCAATGGCAATGACCGCTTGGATGCAGACTTTGGCTACCGTTCAGTCGGCAGCATTGGCGACACCATCTGGCTCGATAGCGACGGCGATGGCGTTCAAGACGATAGTGAAGTTGGCTTGGAAGGCGTGACAGTAACACTGACACTACCTAACGGGTCAACCCGTGAAGCAACAACCGACGCAGACGGTAAGTATCTGTTTGCTGACTTGCCAGCTGGTGACTACGAAGTACAAGTTGATACTGACACCTTGCCTGCCGGCTTGCTGCAAACTGGTGATCCAGACAGCACGCTTGACAGTCGTCATACCGTAGCACTAGCCGTCAACCAAGACTATCTGGATGCAGACTTTGGCTACAACGTGCCAGCAGCGGGGACACCAACACCAACGCCAACACCAGTTGCTACAGAGCCAACGCCTGAGCCAAATGCAACGGCAACGCCAGTGGTAGATCCAACCCCAACGCCAGTAACTAGCACCTTGGGTGAACAACAAAACGCATTGCCAACACCAACGGCTGTACCGCAACAACCAGCACCGACGGCAACGCCAGTGCCACAGCAGCCAGCGCAAAGCA
>JAHDBS010000134.1:2954-10553 GCA_020630225.1 Anaerolineales bacterium
CCGCAACAACCAGCACCGACGGCAACGCCAGTGCCACAGCAGCCAGCGCAAAGCAACCCACCAGCTGTGCCAACACCATCGATCCAAACGGATACGTTGGCAGGGATTTTGCAAGTCAACCGAGATCTTTCAATCTCTAAGACTGCAAACTCTGTGATTGCACAAGTCGGTGACACAGTGATTTACAACATCACTGTGACAAATCCGACGCAATTCGAAGCGCTAAACACCGTCATCACTGACGTTGTAGACAGCCGCATCGATATCATTAGCGCGAACGCAACGCTTGGTAGCGTCAATCGCAATGGCAACGTTGTGACCGTACAAGTGCCAAGCATTCCTGGTGGTCAAGCACTTACTGTGACCATTATTGGGCGCGTAAATGCTCAGGCCGTTGCTGGAAACGCGATTGACAATACCGCATCACTTGTTGGTGAAGGAATTGATCAACGCAACTCTAATACAGCCACTGTTCAGTTGGTACCAAGTCAAATTCCAACGACTGGTGAACGCGACAACGCAGCAGTTACGCCTTACAGCATCTTGCTTGGGCTCGCCTTGCTTGCAGTGCTTGGGTATGTCATGCGCTGGCGCGAAGTTGAACCAATGGCTAAAGGCTAAGTAGGCCATAGCAAAATAAAAAGCCGAGAGTGACAATCACTCTCGGCTTTTTTATTTCTTACTAGCCCCAAAACTGTGCTGCATTAGCTTATAGGCGCCGCGCGCTTAGCTCTTAGAGAGCCAAAATTTACAATTCCAAAAATGTCAACGTGTCTAAGATTTCAAAATTGACTGCCGACCTAGGATCCAATGCAATGCGATACGTGCGCCCCGCTGCATCGAAAAAATAGAATCTCCTAACCTTGTAAAACCCTTGCAGCATCCCCATAAAACTAAACGTGGTTGCGGGTATCTTTCCTAAGATCGTTTTAGACACCTTGGACATGCCGCCATCATCTGCAGTATTGGTTAGGAAGGCACGCATCTCATTGATAACATCGACATGACTGACACAGGTGTCATATGAGACTAGCTCAAAGTACACCGTTTGCATATCAATTGTCTGCGTGTGAATGCGATGACGTCCGGTCAATTTTTCTCGGACAGGGTTTACTGTTTTTCCTGACTGCGTCCGAAGTGGAAAGACTATAGAAAATTTATGCTTGCGGTCAATGTGAGTTTGAAATTGCGTGTCAATCATCGGCGGGTACTACTCTAAATAAAAAACGCTCACCGAGGTAAGCGCTTTTTATTTGTAGCGCAAACCGTCCAACCAGCACTTGAAATATAAGAGACTACAAGCCTTCAGCGTCGGATCAGAATGTTCTGGCGGGTGTTTATCGCTACCTTTTTATCATAAACCAAATACTAAAGCTATAACATTTAGCATTCGATTTTAGAATCTGCGTTATTTAAGGGAGATTTTCAATTCAAATTGCAAAGTCTCAATAAAAGACAGTATGTCTAAGTATTAAGACCGTCTCAGGCAAACGTTACCCAAACATGGTCATCTTCCACTTTTGTTTCCCAAGTCTGAAGCGCACGCTGACGCTGCAATTTACCAATTGTGGGGGCAATAACGGGTGGCCATGGGGCCCATGCCTCAACATCGCCGGTTTTCATGTTGAAGGCGCTGTGGTGCCAAGGGCAAACAATGGCACAGTCATCTGTCACCTTGGCGCGCTTGAGAGGCAAGCGCAAATGCGGACAACGGCTCTCCATTGCAAAAATAGCTGTGTCGGTTTTGACAAGCATCAATGAGACTTGATTAACCTTCGTGATGTATTTGGTCTTTTTGTCAAAAACAGAGGTGGAACACACCTTGACCCAATTCGCGGCATCCGTATTAGATTCAGCCAATCGTGTAGGTGCCTCTTCAACTGACAGCGTTTCAGCAATCGACTTAACGCCATATAACGACACCTGTTGCTGCTTTCCTTTCACAAAACGGTCACCAATGCGTTCAGCGGAAACCTTCGCTTCAACCTGTTGATACGCATTTTGAGAGATGAGCATTGAAAATGCAGTCTCCTTTGTCAAACTCTCAATGCGGCTAGCAAGATTGACAGTGTCACCAATGGTCGCAACCTTGCGGCTCTCCCCGTAGCCTAATGACCCCATCACAACCGGCCCAAAGTGAATACCAATGCCAATTTCAAACTCACGCTGATAAGTACTATGCAGATAAGGTTTCATTTCTTCAACCGCCGCTAGCATGGCTTCCCCAGCAGTGACGGCTTGCAGCGTTGCATTTTCGGCACCGTCTACACCAAACAAGGCCATGAAGCCATCGCCCATGTAGTTATCAATGTAGCCACCATGGTTGTAGATCACCTTTCCCATCTGATTGAAAAAGCGGTCTAAGACAAAAATTACATCGTAAGGCGGGAGTGGCTCGCAGAAAGAGGTAAAACCGCGAATGTCAGCAAACATCACGGCAATATTCTTTTGAACCCCAGAGAACCCAGAGCGGGTGTCATCTAGTTGAGAGGTAATCTCAATATCGTCTTCGTCCAGCACCAACCGACGTACTTTTACATCGCCAGTTGGAACCGTTTGACACGCTAGCCGAATGTGGTCATCGAGCGAAATGGCACGAGAGAGCGCCAGTTCTGCTTCAGAGCGCATCCCCGTTTCAGTTTTGCCATCTAACACCCAAACCCGACAGGTTGAACACTGTGCCACACCGCCACACGCGTGAGCGTGTGATAACCCGGCCTGCAAAGAAGCAGTTAAGATTGACGTGCCAGCCTCGACCTCAATCTCGATGTCGTCTGGGAGAAAATGGATTTTTGGCATACTATGCCGTCTTCAATGCCTCGCGTTCTTCAAGCATTTTTTGTGCAGCGCGATAACCATAGTCAACAATATCTTGATATTTATCGTAGTCCAACACGCCGTAATCGCTCACTTGCGGCGTAATCAACATATCGGCTAGCCCGCGCATATTACGAAACTGATAGTTACTATTCACAAACATACTACGCATCACTACCCCATTGATAGACGGTACTTTGATGCTCTTTGCAAAGGGATTCAGACGGCTCATCAGCACCCGCCAGCCAGACACATGACTACCAAAGTCATAAGCACGCCGCCGTTTAGTAGAAGGCGGATTTACATCAACCCCAATAACCACCCCACTGCCGACTTCTCGGCGCATAATATCAAGCGGGAAATTATTCATCAGCGCACCATCCACCAAAATATCTTCTTTATGAATGATGGGCGGGAAAATACTTGGAATTGCCATGCTGCCACGCACAGACCGCCACAATAGCCCCTGATGAAAAATTTCAGGGCGCGACCGCGATAAGTTTGACGCTACGCAGAAAAATTTGCGCGGCAAATCTTCAATGTAAGTCTCATTGCCATAGATCGACTTCAAAATGCTGGTCACTTTGCGGCCAGACATCAGGGCTGTAATAGGCACTGTTGGATCTTTGATCAGTTTCGGGTCGGAGAATTTTGCCGCCAACTCAGCTAGATCTTTCCAATCTGCACCAGTAGCATATGCGCCGCCCACCAAGGCCCCCATACTGGTGCCACCAACATAGTCCACTTCATAGCCAGCCTCTTCCAAGGCGCGAATAGCACCAACGTGTGCCATTCCACGCGCCCCACCACCTGCTAATACCAATCCGACAGCATTGCCAGACAGCATGCGTGCCAGCCGTTTTCGGCTGGTAAGGCATTCGCTTTTCAAATGAAACACAGAGTCAATATCACGCTCAGCAAGCCAGTAGCGCGCGCCATCTGACGGTAATGTTTCATGCACCAGAATCAGATCAGTTTGCGTATCTGGATGTGAGCGCAGCAACGTCCGCTCCCAGTCTTGCTGGTCAGGAGCGGTGTCTTCTGCACTCCCGATCAGCAACATGCGATCAGATTGCCGCGCGCATCGCTGCGTCCAATTGCTGTAGCCTTGGTCTGCCACATAAATGATGTACTTATATTCGTTTTCACGCGAGTTAAGCCAATGCGTAATTAGATTATTGAGCGCATGTGAGAACGGCATTTGTGAGGCGTCATCATTGCCATACAAAGCATTGAAACGATCCGCAGTGAGCACTAGTGTTTTCCCGTAGACGCCAAGGGCCTGTTCAATTGCTTGGCAAAGATCAACGTAACGCGCCACATCATCTAATGGCACCAAACACATGGTCATTGCGCGCGGATTCATATCCTTTTCCGGCGCATATTGCCGCACTTGACGATTGATTAGGGTTTGGGCAAGCTTGAACACAGCCTGCGGATGATTAGCCAGCAGCGTTTGCAGGGCGTCCGCACTGACTTTGATCATGCTAGAGTCGCGGATTGCTGACACACTAGCCGTGCGCGGGTTGTCGGTTAGCAACGCATACTCACCGACCGTTTCACCCGCTCCTACCTCACCTAAGTCAACTGTTAGGCCATTTGAATCCAGCGCGGTAGCGCGTAAACGCCCATTTACAACAATGTAAAGCGCATCAGCTGGATCGTTTTCACGAAAGAGAAACTCACCGCTCAGCAGCGTAATCCACTCGCTGCGCGCTTGTACATTTTGCACGGTGTCTTGCGTGATCGTATCCCCGAGCAAGGTTGACAGCATTTCTGCCAATTGCTTGCGCTGAATGCGCGGCTGGATCACCGTAAACATCGCCGCTTCTACTTCAGGATATTGCTCCACGATAGTTTCAAACGAGCTACGCGACAGCTTAAACAAGGTTGATGGCTCACTGGCTTCAACGCTTGCATTACGTGGCTGCCCGCTGATGAGCGCTAATTCACCTACGATAGATCCAGGCATAATCGAGTTCAAATCAATGCGTGACTGTCCATCTACTGGCTCTAAATACACGCTCAACAAACCATCATCGAGCAAGAACATCGCATCGCCAGGGTCACCCTGACGCAATAGCTGATCGCCTTTTTCAAGAAAAATTGGCTCTAGCCCAGCATTTAATTTGTCAATGATGTCCTGATCAAAAAAGCCAAAAACAGGATGGCTACTTAGGGGAATTTTCGGGGATACCGCTTGCAATCTCATAAATTACATTGTAATCAATAGAGTATTATTGAACGGCTAAAAAATGGTAATAATTCAGTTTTATTACAAGGCGTGTTATGCGCTTTCACATCAAAACAAGCATATTTGCCGCACAGTAAACCTAAGTAGACAAAACAAAGTCAAAAATCAGTTTCAAAATAGTTGCACCACGGTTTCGCATTTGATACAACTAGAGTACGGTAGCGCAAGTAATCTCTTTCAAGACCATGCGCAAATTGAAGATTTCGATGGTACATCCTGCTACATCTCCACTCCAATCCTCGAGCTCAAAACAAAGCGCGATTTTGGCTGCCAACGCACAGGCCGCTGAATTACTATTACGTAACGTCAACTGGCAAGATGCCATTGACACCGTGCTCCGAATTATTGGCGAAGTCACTCAGGTTGATCGTGTTTACATTTACCAAGATGTAGAATACTTTGACCAAGATGTCATTGCAGAACTAGCAGCAGAATGGACGTCAGAAAACGTGAAGCCCTCCGGCGTGACACGCTTTTCCGTACGAGACACTGGCTTCTTCGATTGGCGCAAAGCTTACGTCCGCAAGACCCCCATTGTTACGACAACCAAACAATTAGATGCAATCAAGCGCACTGCTTTCGATGCAGCAGGAATCAAATCTGTAGCATCTGTACCAATTTTTGTGCGTGACGCCATGTGGGGAGTCATTGGGCTCAGTGACTATGTATTTGAACGCCACTGGAAAAAAGGCGAGGTCGAAAGTTTAGTCTTACTTGCTACCATGCTAGGCGCCGCCATTGAACGCCAACAACTACAAGAAGACATGGCAAAGTCTGCCCGTCTGGAAAACTTTGGGCATCTCTCAGCAAGTATTTCACACGACTTCAAGAACATTCTGGCCGGCATTAGTTTACAAACGCACCTACTCGAACGTAGCAAAGACCTAGACGAGGCATCTAAAACTAGAATCAGTCGTATCAAGTTAGCTTCAGAAAAAGGCAAACAGCTAACCGAGCAATTGCTGTCGTTGGCAACGGGCAAAAACAGTCAGTTTTACGGACCAGTCGATATGCATTTGCTCTTAGAGGAAAATCTGCGGCTGTTGCAACCACCTCCAACTAGTAAGCTCAAACTAGTTGGTCAAATGAGCGCCAGCAATGCTGTCATTGTTGGCAGCCGGCCACAGTTACAACAAATCATCATGAATTTGATTATTAATGCAATTGAGGCCATGGAAAACGTTGGCAGTCTAATTTCTGTGCGCACAAAAAACATTGTCACGCAGCATGATGAAGATGCGCTAATGGTTGAATTTGAAGACAACGGCCCCGGCATGGACGAACATACCCGCAACCGCATCTTCAATCCTTTCTTCACAACCAAGCTAAATGGCTACGGGTTGGGGCTCTCAGCGACCCGTGGATTTGTGCTAGAGCACAACGGCAACATCACCGTTGCTAGTCGTCCCGGACAAGGCACCACATTCCGACTGGTCTTCAACACCATCTCCACCTAACTTCAAATAAAAAAAGCGCACCTGGGTGCGCTTTTTCTTTCTCTTCAGCAAGTTCTTCCTTATATATTCAGTCGTAGCCTCTCTGAGTTAGTTCATCAGTGTTGCTGTGATGAACAAGCGACCCCATTCTGAGTTATCGCCTTGAGCGAAACAAGTTTGGAAGACCAAGGTGTCTGGTGTGGTGTATGTATCCATGAACAAGTCGCGCAGTGAAACGGTTTCTTGTGTTTCAACACTTTCAAATGAGCCATTGTATGGGTCATGTGGATTGAATGCTTGCCAAACTTCGCTATTTTCAATTTGGTAGCGATTTAGGGTGCCATCACCGTAGACTGCAAACACCACATCGCCTTCTTCTAAGCTGTAGAAATCTGCGCCAGCTTCGGTGTTATGCGCCAGTACACCCAACACACCGTAGTCTGCTGGCAATCCGAATTGCGTAACCGTGTTTGGCAAAGAGCTAATGAACGCGTGATCGCCTTCTAACTGTTGCACCATTGGCATTGCAATTTTGTCTTCTACGTAAATCCCAACAACTTGATCTGCATTCCCATTGCGGACACTGTCTACAAATGTTGTCAATTCTGATTTTGCTTCAGCAACTGGCAGACTAACATTCTTCGCAGCAAAGGCTGGCGCTACCGTGAACAACACTGTCACGACACCGAAGAGAGCTGCAATTGTTTTACCGAAGATGGAATTTACCTGTTTCATTCTAATTACCTGTACTTACCGATTTGGCCGTTATTGGCCGGCTACAGTCTTAGAATAAATTTCAATTCCGACGAAATTTCTGTCGATTTATTACAAACTTGAAAATTCATCCCCTGAAATTTTCAAACTAAACACATACGGTCTGTGCACTACTCCTTTATCGACCTCAATCCGCCAACGTAATACCCTATTTCTAGAACAAACCTTATCTTGGACGTAATAGCTATTTTTTCTTAGTGGTCGCAGTTTTTATCTACGTTCAAGAACACAAAGTTGAAACAACCTTTCTTAGTGGAAGGGTATAGGACACGTTTATGAATAGTTTTAGTCAACAGTATTTGAAACGCCAGCCTATCC
>JAHDBS010000135.1 GCA_020630225.1 Anaerolineales bacterium
TACCATGGCACCTGTGAGCATGAGAGCCAACAGAACTAAAAATTTTTTCATGTTCTTACTCCTCGTATAGAGATTTAACTGAGAATGATTGGAGCAGTCTTCTCCTCTGCCCAATCGGATAGTATGCAAAACAATATATAGAAATAGTATTCAGATCGTGGGACCTCCTTTCTTCCTATTTTTATGAGATCCGGCGCTGACGTGTGGCTATGTCAAGCGGGCGCTTAACTAAACATCAGGACACCGTAGAATGTTAATTCTAAAGCATGTTATGAATTTGTTGCTTGAATCACGATTGACTCTAAAAATACTTAATTCAAGTTGCGCAATATGCAATATATTGGCAGATTCACCACGCTTACGGGTGATAAATCTGCTTTAGTAATTCAAACTCATCAAATACGGTGCATTCTTGAACAAACTGTCCATGTCGAACAATTTGATGCGTCATGCCCATTACATGGATTTTATTCCCGGTTGGCTTACCGTAAATACCAACCCCCGAATGCGTCCCTTGCATGATCCAACGTACCGCAACGCGATAGGTATCTTCATCTTGGCGCAATGCGCAGATGTGATCAATTTTCATGGAAAGGTCTGGGAATGCGGCCATGAACTGCAAGACATAGTTGATGTATTGGTTCTGACCAAAGAAATAACGCCCAGACGCTGACTCACAGACATAAGCGTCATTGTAGTAATCGCGGACTTTGTTGAGCAGGCGCCAGTTCCAAATTTCATGCATACTGGTGCGAACGAGCGCTTCTACACTGAACTCCTTTGATCCCCATGGCGCGGGTGCTTTGGGAGGCCGTTGCCCTTGCAACCGATCCGCTTCACTTGGCACTGAGAATTCGCGGCGCATATCCGCTCCAGCTACAGCGGCAGCTTGTGCCAAAGTATGTGGGTTCAGACCCAGTTGCGTAATTTGAGTCAAGTTGTCACGGGTTAGCCATTCTTCAACAATGACCCCCTCTACTACGTAACAGTCTGCGACAGCGCGATAGCTCACGCGCTTACCCGTTGGTGGCGCAAACGTCGTGTGTCCCCAGTTAGTACCTTCATGACGCAACCGATGCGAACTCAAGTAGCCAACCTCATCATTTCCAGTCCAAATGACTTCTTCGGCATACAAACGGCGATCTGGATATGCAGCCATTGCATGTAATGATCCGGCAATCACAGTGTCGCGACTAAAGATTTCGCCTGACGTAGTGTGAATCACCATATTAGTGCCGTAATATTCATACAGCGTGCCAACGGCGCGCTCTTCCCAGATCTCGTGCGTAATTTTGACGATGTAATCAATCAGGTCTTGATGCGCAGGTTTGAAACCCTTCATTGGCGACGGCTTGTCATACTCTGCTGACAAAATGTCAATTAGGTCACCCTTGCTTTGCAGGGTCAAGTCATATTTCGGGGCTGAAGCAACAGGCTTATCTTTTGCCATAGTGTCCTACTTTGGTTGATAGGTGAAATAACCCGGCACATGTGTCCGAATTCGGTAAAGCGATTTAGAAGCGGTGATGTACAACGATTTGCCATCTTCATCACCAAAGACAAAGTTTGCAGTGTGTTCCGGCATATTGATCACGCCCAGCGCAGTGCCGTCTTGCTTGAAGACATGCACACCGCCTGGCCCACAGCTGTAGACATTCGCATCTTGATCAATCTTCATTCCGTCTGCTACGCCTGGCGCTGAGCCTTCTAGGTCAGCAAACAAGCGTCCGTTGCTTAGGGTGTTATCCGCATTGACATCAAAACAGCGAATATGTTGGCGAACCGTGTCATTAATGAACAGAACGCTTTCATCTGCGGAAAAGCAGAGGCCATTTGGTTTTGCAAAGTCTTTGACAACGCAAGTCAAACGCTGTGTCGCAGGGTCATAACAGTAGACACCAGAGAAGTCGAGCACCGGTTCACGCGGCACACCATAGCCTTCGCTACGCCCAGACACTGGGTCTGTAAACCAGATGGTGCCATCACGTTTGACAACGACATCATTTGGGCTATTCAACTCACGCCCTAAATAATGTGAAGCCAAGACTTCGTAAGTATCTGTCGTAAGGTCTGTGCGGGTTAGGCGGCTGGTCGCATGCTCACAAGTGACGAAACGACCACTATGGTCATAAGCATTGCCATTTGCCATGTAGCTGTTACGCCGCCGTTGGGTTACGCCATCCTGCGCATTCCAACTGTAGAGCGAGTTCCCCATGATGTCGCTAAACAACACAGACTGATATGTTGGGTGCCAAATTGGCCCTTCAAGAAAATCAAATCCAGTAGCAATTTGTTCAATGTCAGTCGTGACATCGACAACAGCGTCTAAGTCAGGGTGTTTACGTGTAACGTCTAGCATTATTCTGCGACTATGATCTCCGGTAGTGACGTGCTTCGGCGCTGCATGAGCGTTCCGGGCAATAATTTCACCCGCGGTGGCTGTGTCTTCCAATCGGGACTAGCTAATGTCTTGTCCATCCAATCCAAGGTTCCTTTGACCAAGGCGTCCATCGGCTGTTCAATTGTTGTTAGGCTATTTGCGGCCCAATCTGCGACTGGAATGCCGTCAAAGCCTGCAACGGCGATATCTTCAGGAACAGTTCTACCTGCATCACGCGCTGCATCCATCAGGCCAATGGCCATTGCATCGCTAGCGCAAAAAATCGCGTCCAACGCAACATCGCTATTGAATAAACTGCGCCCAGCGGCATAGCCTGACTTATAGGTGTAGTCACCTTGCGCCCGATAGCTCGGGGCAACCCCATGCTCAGCTAAGCGGCCTAAGAAACCAGACTGTCGTTGCTGATTCGTTTGGGTGTCTTCGATCCCAGTAAGCACGCCAATGTTTTCATACTCATTGCGGACAAATAAATCCGCAATTTGACGCCCACCTTGGTAGTTATCGACGCAGATTGAATTGACGTGTGGCAATGTCCGGTTGAACAGGAACACAGGTGTGTCTGTGCGGGCGCAAGCCTCTACCATTTCATCAGAGACGGTGCTCGCCGCAATGATGAGCGCATCAACCTGATACTGTAACGTTTCTTGCAGCACATCATCGGCATTACCATCGCTACGGACGTTGAACACCAATGCATGTTTGCCACGTTTTTGCAGGGCTCGTACAAACTCTTGGAGCACATACGGATAGAACATGCTCGCCACATCGGCCATGACAATGCCAACCAAGTTCGTGGTTTGCGCACTTAGGCCGCGGGCAATAAAGTTCGGGACATACCCTACTTCTTTTGCAACAGACAAGACGCGCTCACGCGTCTCTGGCTTGACGCGCGTATCACCTGCAAATGTGCGCGACACGGTGGACTGAGAGACCCCAGCCAAGCGCGCCACATCTACTGAAGTAATCCGCTTTTGATCAGCCATAGGATTGCACCCACGAATGACACGAATACACACAAATCGTAGTTAGTAACAATTTATTTGTGTCCATTTGTGATATTCGCAGACAACTCACTTTCGGAAATCGCCAATCATGCTGGCCGCAGCGCTTGTGAGCAAGTTAGTGTCAGTTGAAAGCGTGACAAATTGCATGCCCATGCTTTGCATCTGCTTGGCATAAGCGGCAGAGTTCGTATGAATCCCAACAATTACATCGTTGGCTTTACAGGCCGCAACAATAGTGTCTACAGCCGCTAAAAATTCTGGCTCTTGCGAGTCTAGGCTACCTGGAATCCCCATTGTCAGGCTTAGGTCACCTGGACCAATGTAGATCATATCCAGGCCAGGCGTGCTTACAATGGCATCAACGTTCTCGAGACCTTTTTTCGTCTCAATCATGGCTATTGCCAATACTTCATCATTAGCCCGCTTGGTGTAGTCCGCACCGTAGACAAACTTCGGACGCGTTGGGCCAAGACTTCGGTAGCCAAGCGGCGGATACTTCACAGCGCCAACAAACTTCTCACACTGTTCGCGGTCTTCAATCATTGGACAAATAATGCCCAATGCCCCAGCATCCAACATCTTCATGACTTCACCGGGCGTATTGTCCGCAACGCGAATGAGTGGCACGGCACCACTGCCGCCAATGGCTTGAATCATTGGAATGGCGGTGTCTAGCCAATACATACTGTGCTGCATATCAATGGTCAGGCTGTCATACCCTTGCAGGCCTAACGCCTCTGCCGACCACGTTGAGCCAATATGCAACCAACCGTTGACAGCGATATTGCCTGACTTGAAGATGTTACGAAGTTTATTCATTCAAAATTCCAGCCATTGACTGTCAGCAGCATAAGCGCCCCTATACTGGAGGAGAAGACCGAGACGCCTAACCTTTGCTGACAGTCAATTACTGACGAGCTTACTTACATCAATTTCGCTGCTGCGCGACGCGCCCCTTCTTTCAAAGAGCCGAGTTTTGCCCAGCAAATGCTTGGGTGAATTGCCCCAAAGCCAGCAAACGTCCCAAAACCACAGTCGGTTGCGGCAATCACGCGTTCTGGACCAACAATGTTGGCATAGCGCTCAATGCGTTGCGCGACCAGTTCCGGATGCTCTACGAAGTTTGTCGTGGTATCAATGACACCTGGCACCAAGATCTTGTCTTCTGGAATGTCAATTTCGTTCCAAACCGCCCATTCATGAGAGTGACGTGGATTCGCTCCTTCAAACAAGACAGCTTGCGGTTTTGCCTTCAACGCAACTGGCAAAATCTTTTCAGCACCAATGTCATGCGTATGCGGGCCTTCATAGTTACCCCAGCAAATGTGCATGCGCACCTTCTCAGCTGGAATATTACGCAGTGCATGGTTCAATGCTTCAATTTGCAATTCTGCATTGCGTAAAAATTCAGCGTCATCTACATCACGAAACTTGATGTGACGCCCCATTGCCAAGTCTGGGCAGTCCAGCTGCAAAATCAGGCCAGCGTCCACAATAGTTTCGTATTCTTTTCGCATGCCTTCAGACAGTGCTTCCAGATACTCTTCGTGGCTTCCATAATGCTGATTAGGCTGGAAGACGGCGATCACACCCGGTGACGCGGCATTCATGAACGCTTCTTCAATGCCATGTTCTTCCATGGCGGCTTTCAAGTTTGCAATGTCCTTATGAAGTGAAGAGTGATCTTTCACATCAATTGGGCCGCAGCAAATAGGGCGGTTGTACTTTGGTGTCCCCCCTTGCGCTGCGAGACGATCGCGGAATTCTGGAAATTCGTCTAGGTCTTTAGGTGTTGCGCGTGGCACTTCCCCAATTTCAAACCCGGTTAGACGATGTCGAATATAAGTTGCGTAGCTAATTTTGCTGGTTTCACCATCGCTTGGGATGTCTACACCGGCATCACGCTGCTTTTTGACAATCTCAGACACACTAGATGTCATCAGTGCATCATAGTCTTCGCGTGAGAATTCTTTACCTTGGTCTTCGGCAAAAAGCATGTCGGCAACCGCTTGAGTGCGCGGCATGCTGCCAACGTGCGTCGTTAGAATTGTTTCTTTGCTAGTTCGCATAAGTAGTCTTTACGGTTTCCCGTCTGGTCCGGCAGCGTTTTCGCCCAGCGTTTCACGCATTTGGGCGGTAAGCTCATCAAAGTTGTCAGGGATGATCAATTTCCCGCGGTCATCCGCTTGCATGCCAATTGCTTCTGCGGCTTCGACAACTTGTGGGCTCCAGTAAGGATCTTTCATTGATCCGAAGATATGCGGATCTAGCACAGCGAAGAACCAAGCCTTTTCATCACTCACGTTCCGGAAACTGCGGTACAACCCTGGCGGGAATGAAATCATGTCCCAAGGCCCAAGAATTTCACTGCCTTCCATGTTGGCGGGGTCAGAATCGTTGCCCCATGAGAATTCCCAATCACCAGACAACGGCATGAACATTTCACAGTAATCGTGCGTATGGAATGCAGGACCACAGCCAGGAGGTGCCCAGCACATCCCTATCTGAAATTTATGTGGTTGTGAAAAGGCAGGCTTGAAATATGGATTTTCACTGGCGGTGTCACCAATCACTGCATAGTTCATACGATGATGTTCTGGCAACAAACTGTCAATAAACATCACAGGGATACCGTTTTCTTTTAAGTCGTTGAAACGAACAATGCGTTCACGCATTTCTTCAGGGGAAACTTTTGGATGTTCCATTTTATTTTTTGAGTCCTTATTAATTGCCGCGCGTTCGTGTGGTTAGGTTGGCACACAACTGTGCATACGTATGCGCGACAGATTTGGCAATGTTAGCACTAAGTTTGCAATCCGTCACGCAGAATTGTTCTTTATTGACAAAAGAAACCGATTCTCCTTTGTTCATGCTGACATTTATGGGTATCGATGCTAATATTGAACGCAACCGAATGAATACGTATGCATAAAACTACATTCGACACTCTTGTAATTGGCGCTGGCAGTGCAGGCTGTGTAGTCGCCGCGCGCCTTGCCTCAGCTGGTCAAACAGTCGGGCTAATTGAAGCAGGCCAACGTGATGTTGGAAATTCTGACATGTTGGACCTTGGGCGCTGGAAACAACTTGTTGGCTCAGCTCACGACTACGATTACAAGATAGCCCCACAACCGCGCAGCAACAGTGACTTCAATCACACGCGCGGCAAGATGTTGGGCGGGACAAGCTCTATCAATACCTGTGTTGCGTTTGTTACGCCAGATTATGATCTAAGTCACTGGACTAAGCTTGGTGCAACAGGTTGGACACCACAAGATTGCGCCTCTGCCTTTGCCAAGCTTCGCAACACCGTCCATTTCGAACCATCAACGATAGAAAACTCATTTCATCAAGACGCAATTGAAGCAGCGGCGGCGTTAGGGTTACCGCACCAAACGTTCAATGCGCCTGCACCTAGTGGCAATGGAATCGGCTGGCTCGACTTCAATAAAAAAGGCACCTTGCGGCAATCTGCATCTGTAGCCTATCTGCATCCATTAGAACAATGGGGCGACCGGCTGACAATTCTGACAGAGACGCAAGCAGAAGCGCTGTTATTTGCGGAAGATGGTGCCGTATGCGGTGTCCACACCACTGCGGGGGCTCTCTACGCAACCCATGAGGTGGTTCTAGCCTGCGGCGCATTTGCAACACCCAAGCTGTTGATGTTGTCAGGCATTGGCCCTGCTGCACATTTGGCCGACCATAACATTTCAGTCCGTCACGACCTTGCTGGCGTTGGCGCCCACTTGCTTGACCATCCTGAAAGTGGGCTCGCCTGGGAAACCAACCAACCTATTCCCCAAGTTGATTTGAACAACATGGCGTTAGCCTTTTTTGCTAACACCCCAAATGACAGTACCGCACCCGCTGTAATGGGTCACATTGGCACAGCCGTGTTCGATGGTCACACAACGCCCAAAGGCTACCCAACTGCAGCGCAAGGCTTTACGATCAATATAAATGTAGCGCGCGCCCGTAGTGAAGGTAGCGTACGCTTACAGTCGGCTGACCCCAGCATGGCGCCACGGATTGATTTTCAGTACTTTACTGATCCTTACGACGAAGAAACATTGCTTAACGGCATGGAATTTGCGCGGGAACTGGTGCAGCAAGCGCCCTTGCGACACTGGATCAAGCGGGAATTGTTTCCGGGGAGTGATATAAACACACGAGAACAATTGTCAACGTACGCCCGACATGTATCGGGCACGGTTTATCATCCGGCTGGCACCTGCAAAATGGGCGCCGCTGATGATGACACTGCCGTTGTAGACCCACAACTGCGGGTCCGCGGTATTCCTAACCTGCGCATTGCAGATGCATCTATTTTCCCAAGCATGGTGGGCGTCAACCCCAACATTACCTGCATGATGATTGGTGAACGCTGCGCAGAATTCATACTCAATCAACCCTAAGAGTTACGAGTTTGCGTTACGGGTATGTTGCAAACGGCAATGTACTCATAACCCAGACTCGCAACTCATAACAAAACAACAAATTCAATTACCTAAATCAAAAAAATCTCATGGCAACCTATTTGAAAGAAGGCATTACTGAAGAAGCCTCACGCGAATATCAAAAGCAAGTCTCTAACATTGTTGAAGGCATTTTGGACAGCATCCGTGACCGCGGTGACGAAGCCGTCCGCGAACTGTCCGTCAAGTTCGACAAATGGAACCCAGACAGCTTCAAGCTAAGCCAAGCTCAAATCGATGAAGTCATTGCGTCACTTCCAGAACAAGTGATTGAAGACATCAAGTTTGCGCAAGCCCAAGTGCGCAACTTCGCCCAAATTCAACGTGACTCTATGCACGATGTCGAAGTTGAAACGCTACCCGGCGTTGTACTAGGTCACAAAAACATGCCAGTCAACAGCGTCGGCTGTTATGTACCCGGTGGCCGCTACCCAATGGTCGCGTCTGCACACATGAGTGTGCTAACCGCTAAGGTTGCTGGCGTCCCACGCGTCATTGCCTGTACGCCTCCAATCAATGGCGAACTTCCAGCGGCAACCATTGCTGCAATGCACCTTGGTGGCGCAGACGAAATTCATATCATTGGTGGTGTCCAAGCTGTCGGTCGCATGGCATTGGGAACCGAAACCATGGAACCAGTCGATATGATCGTGGGTCCTGGGAACGCTTATGTTGCTGAAGCAAAACGCCAACTGTTTGGACGCGTCGGCATTGACTTGCTCGCTGGTCCAACGGAAGTTCTCATCGTTGCCGATGACACCGCTGACGCTGAAATGGTTGCCACCGACCTGTTAGGTCAAGCTGAACACGGCCCAACCTCACCAGCCACCCTAATTACCACCAGCAAGCAATTGGCTGATGAAACCGTCGTTGAAATCAAGAAACAACTTGAAACCTTGCCAACCGCTGACATTGCTGGCGTTGCATGGGACAAGATGGGCCAAATCATTTTGGTTGAAGACTTGGCCGAAGCATTGGTCGAAGCTGACAAAGCAGCCAATGAACATGTCCAAATCCTCACTGCGGACAACGACTACTTCTTGAATAACATGACCAACTATGGTGCCTTGTTCCTTGGCCCACGCACCAACGTTGCATTTGGCGACAAAGTGATTGGGACCAACCACACGCTGCCAACAAACCTTGCAGCTCGCTACACTGGCGGCTTATGGGTCGGTAAGTTCATCAAGACCTGCACCTACCAACGTGTCACCACAGACGCAGCCAGCGCTCTGATTGGCGAATACGGGTCACGCTTGTGTAATATCGAAAACTTCGCAGGTCACCAAGCGCAGTGTGACCTACGCGTCAAACGTTACGGGAAATAACAATTAATAGTTAACAGTTATTTGTTAATTGTTATTGACATTGGATCAAGACAGAGAGACTAAGTAGTTATTGCGAACAGTCTCTCTACGCTTACTCTTTACTTCTTATGGATACTTCAATGAAAGGCCAAGTCGCGGTTGTCACCGGCGGCGGTGGTGGCATTGGGTCAGGCGTTTGTCGACGCTTGGCAGATGCAGGCGCAAAGGTCGTGATCACCTATCGCAGCAATGCGGAGAAAGCGAACACCACGCTCGCAAGCTTAGCGGGCGAAGGTCACATGGCAGTGCAAGCGTCTGTCACTGATAGTGATCAGATGACTGCCCTGGCAGCCAAGGTTACCGATACATACGGGCGATTAGACTTACTCGTCAACAATGCAGGGATCACAACTCCTGTCCCGCATGACGACCTCGATGGTCTCAGTGACGAATGGATTGATCGCATTTTTGAAACCAACGTGCGCGGTGCATTTGCGTGTGTGCGAGCGTTCAAAGCCTTGTTGCAAGCTGATGGCGGCGGGACTGTGATCAATATGTCATCGGTAGCTGGGCAAACCGGCGTTGGCAGCAACGTGGCATACTGTGCCTCCAAGGCCGCGATGGATTCAATGACGCGTTCTTTGGCCCGCGCCTTAGCACCAGATATTCGTGTCCTGAGCGTCTCTCCGGGCTGGGTACTAGGCGACTATGCCACGCGCTTTAGTAAAGAATATATCCAGTCACAAGTAGATGCCACGCCCCTAGCGCGACTTTCAACCCCTGAAGATGTCGGCGCAACGGTCTGGGCAATGCACACCTCCATGCCAATGGCGACTGGGGTAATTATTCCGGTTGACGGTGGGCGCCCACTAGGTGCTTAGTTAAACGCTATTTGCGATAAAAAACAAAACAGGGGCGGTGCAAGTTGTGTTTGCACCGCCCCTGTTTTGTTTTAACCTAAGTGGCTCACCATCGAAATCGCTGATTGAAGACTACAAGGGTCTGAATTCTGGCTAACACGATTGAAAGGCCAGTGTTTCAAAGTAACTCCTTGGGGGCTTTTTTCATACGAATTTGACGAATGAAGCGAATTCAGCATATTCGTGTAAATTCGCTTCATTTGCTGAATTCGCGTCTTAGAACCGTCGTGTGTACCCGAGAAATTTTGAACCTTATCCAGAACTGAGTCTATAAGGACAATATCTGCACCTGCCTCGAGTCATGGAGAACACGAACGAAGCAGGTTTTTCGACTACGAATATGACAACGATAGCGAGTACGAAACAGATGACGTCATTGCTATCGCGGTAGCTCGCAGAATAGGTGCTTGCTGAAAGCAAGA
>JAHDBS010000136.1 GCA_020630225.1 Anaerolineales bacterium
GGCCTTCCATTAGGCGCTCTAGCGCTTCCATCACCATAAACTCAGAGCCAGCATCTAGAGATGCTGTTGGCTCATCTAGAATGAGAAATGGTGTGTCACGCAAAATAGCGCGCGCTATTGCAATGCGCTGGCGTTGGCCACCAGAAAGAGTAGACCCTCTCTCACTCAGTGCTATTGTGGTTGTTCCAGAATAAAGTCATGAGCATTTGCAATTTTTGCAGCATTAATAACTGCGTCTCTAGTGCAATCACGCATTCCATATTTGATGTTGTTCCAAATGCTGGTGGAAAATAACACTGCTTCTTGGGGGACAATGCTAAATTGCGCTCGTAATTCAGTTAGTGACATCTGGCGAATATCGACCCCGTCTAGCAAGATTTTCCCAGCAGTAACATCATAAAAGCGCAGCAGTAAATTAGTAATAGTGGATTTACCAGCACCTGTTTGCCCCACAAAGGCAATTGTTTCTCCTGGATTGACGTCTAAGTTGATATTTTTCAAAATGAGCTGTTCAGGATTATCAGGATATGCAAATGCCACCTCCGAAAAGGTGATACCTCCAAATGGAAATCCTAAATAGAGCGGCGCAGTGGCTTGTTTGACTCGATATTTTGTATCCAGAATTTTGCCAAGACGATCACTGCTTGCTGCGGCTTTTTGCCATTGCGCTAACAAGCGGCTAAAGCGACGGAGCGGACTGTAAATGTCTTTCATGTACGCCAGAAAAATTACGAGTTCACCTACTGAAAAATCATTCCGGAGAATAAGGGCTACGCCAAACCAAACCACAGTCGCTGTACTCATGGCTTGAATTACATTTATGACGGGACTAAAAGAGGCTTCCCAACGCGCTGAACGTAACGCTGAACGAATACGTTTTTTTCCAAAGTGGCGAAACTGGTCAAGTTGATACTCTTCTTGTCCAAAGGCCTTGACTTCACGAATGGCCCCAATGGTCTCTAGGGTCACATTCATGATTTCGCCATCTTGTTTGCGGGCTTCCCGCGCTGTAGACCTAATCCGATTACGAAATGCGATATAGATGTAAAACAGCAATGGCACATACGCCATGGCAATGAGCGAAAATCGCCAATCCACTACAACCATTACAAAGGCGAATCCAAAAAATTTGACAATATTCAACAAGAACTCGCCAATACTGCCAACCAACGCAGTCATCACTTTGGTTGTATCTTCAGTAACGCGCTTTAGCAGATCACCATGACGACTACTTCTAAAAAATGGCAGTGATAAGTGCTGAATATGGTCAAACATACTCAGCCGCATGGAATGTGATGCTTTTTCTTGGACAACCCCTATTAGATATTCATAGCCAAAGCGGACAAAGCCTTGTAGCAGCGTGACCACTAACATTGCTATACCAAGTCGTATTGCTTGTGTGTTAACAGTGTTGCCGGCCAATACAAATAGAACGCGCTCAACTGGGCCATCCCAAGCCTCTCCATTAATGACATTGTCAATAATAAACTTGAGCGGCCATGGTGCAAAAATATCAATTGCAGCCAACGAGAAAATTAGGCCAACAATTGCAACAAACTGCAATGTATGTGGCTTTAGATAGCTAAGGAAGCGTTGGTCAATTCCAATTACCGGAATGTAGCGAACATGCTTACGCTTTTTACGCGTTTTTTTGGTCATGTGACGGCAATCAGCGGGACGTAACAGGCGAGTTGGGCCTGCTGCAGTAGTGTCTCAAAGTGAGCTTGCATGTTGGGGCGCGTTTGTACCACAGTTAGCAATCGGAAAATTGTGGCGGCTTTGTACCATTCAAACTGTTGTTGAAAGATCGCCGTAGGCTGCGGATTGTCCGTTAAATAGCTAGTCAAAAACAAGTCCGATGCTTGCGTATACGCAGTCCAGTCGTTGTGCTGAAGCAGCCCAAGTAAATGCTGATGAGCCACATAATTCGCAACATCTAGCGCTGGGTCACCCCAGGCAAATAAATCAAAGTCAATGAGATACACATCGATGCCATCAATAAGCACTTGACTGTAGTAAAAGTCACGATGCAATGGCGCATAACCCTTTACAGTTGGGAGGCCGTGCGCTTTGTCTATAAGACTGTCATAAATTGGCAAAATGGTGGTCATTTGCTCTGGACACAATTCTTCTAGGCGCTCAAGGGTCCCATGCAAGCTTTCCCGTTCATGTGCCACTGTCCAAGTTGGCATTGGAAACGGCGGCTGAATTGGGATACGTGTCCGATGCAGCTTTGCTAGAGCACGCCCAATTCGGGGCATCATAGGGCGAATATCGTGTGAGACAGCATAGTCTTCCAGCGTGACACCTGGCACAAAGCCTTGCACTTGCATGCGCATCTTGGGTGCATACCCTAACGCTTGGGCAACCATTATGCGGTCTCTGGCTTTGACGTTGAAGCCAGACTTCCATAGGTAACGCTGAATCTGATGCAAATGTTCGCCACGGTCATCCTTAAAGACTTTGCCAATAATGCGTTCGCCCGTATTGGACTGATAAGCCAACACTGCGCGCCGCTTGACCTTGTACTTTAAAACTTCAACCTGTTTTATTTGCGTCCAACATTTTTGGATCTTATGCGGCATTAAGTCCAACGCTAAGTCAGGACGAGTCGCCCGGAATAACCGCTGGCGTAGTTTGGCGTCAAAAATTGGCAGTGGTTGCGTACTAGTGGCTATCGGATTTCCCAATGCACAAATTACCGCCGCATTGTAATCCCACGTAAACTGCTTCAGCACAAATTCGGCACCTTGCCATGCCGTTTGTTTTGCCTGAGGCTGGTCATCAAAAATATTGGCAATACAGTCTGCTAGTGCGTGTGGGTTTTCAGGCTCGAACACCCAGCCAATTTCATTTTCTTGTAATAATTGTCCAGCCTGCCCAACATTTGCGGCCGCTGTTGGCACACCGCAAGCCAAGTATTCAAATACCTTAAGTGGTGAAAACCAAGAGTTGTGGTCATTAATGTGCGGAGAAACAGCAACATCCATTGCGGCGACATACCCAGGGACTGCCACATGCGGAACTGCACCAAAGCACGTGACTGCACTTGTGAGGTCTGGCGGAATTGAGAGGTCTTCCGAACCGCGCCCAACTAAAATCAGATGATAAGCAGGATCTTGCTGATGCAAAATACGCAAAGCAGCGAGTAGTGTAGGGACATCATGCCAAGGCCGAATACGTCCAACAAACCCAATAACTTTCTTGTCCCTTAGCCCAAGCTTATGCCCCCGCACGCCCGGATGAAAATTCATGGGATCTACTGCGTTAGGCAAGACACGCACGGCGTCATGCTTTGCGCCTTTGTCAACCACATATGTTGCAAGTGGCTGAGACACAACGGAAATTAGCGTTGCAGATTGAAATTGCACTGCTTCTATTTGGGCTGCCTGCGCATCGTTATGAAGTGACCGATAACTAAGGGCTTCTTTCCGCAATGGTGAATTGACTTCTAAGACAAATGGCAGTTGAGTCGCTTTGTGTAACTGCGCACCGACATCACTCCAAAGTGAATAGCGTTCATAAATAAACTGATAGTCCTGTTCAGCAAGCAACGTTTTGGCCTTCTCTAAAAGTACTGTGCGGTACGCTAAACATCTGGATTCTTTGCGTTGTTCGGCAAGAAGTGATTTATCTCCGGCAGGCAAAGGAACATGAAATACTGTGCCCTCTACCGGTTGGTCGCCGTCAATACGCGGTGTTAAGAGCGTTACAGAATGCCCTTGCCTACGCAGTGCGGCAATCATCACGCGCACATGAATCGCCGCCCCTTTATCGCCGTGGATAGGAATGCCAGGGTCAGCACAGATATATAGAATGTTCATAACTGCATTACTAAGGCCTGTGGAGACTCCTGTTCACCGTCCAGTTGTGGAATGTTAGGCAGTTGTCCTTCAAATTCCAGTTCTGGAATGACATGTGTCTCTTCTTGAAACCAAGTTGCTAATGTCTTTACATTTTGACGTACATCAAACAGGGTTAGGACGGTATCTCTAGCAGCTTGGCCAAATTTGCGCTGTACTGGGTCACTTAGCAAGATCTGTTTAAGTGCATCTGCAAGTGCCACTGCATCGTTAGGCGGGACTAAGAGGCCATTTTGGCGATGGCTGACAATTTCCGTATTCCCTGTAACAGTGGTTGTCACCACAGGTAAGCCAGTTGCCATTGCTTCTAGTAGTACGGTTGGTAGGCCATCACGGTTGCCATCTTGCGCAATAACGCAGGGGAGTGTGAAGACGGTAGCAGAATGATACGCATTGAGTACCTGCTCTTGCGGCAATGCGCCAGCAAGTTCAACATATTGTTCTAACTCAAGTTCAATGATTTTTGCAGCAAGCGCAGCGCGCAATTTGCCTTTGCCAACAATTTTGCAGGTAAAGTCAACCGCATCCCTTTTGAGTAGTGCACAGGCCTCTAGTAAGATCTCAAAGCCCTTTTTTTCAACCAAGCGCCCTACAGCCAAGATCTCATTTTTTCGTTTGTGTTGACCAGACTGAGGTTTGAACCGTTCCACATCGACGCCGTTATATAGCACTCGGATGTCTGCTGGTGTGTCACCTAAAATCTCTTCGAGGTATGTCTTGTTGTAATGGCTAACTGTCACAACATAGCGGGCATTTGAAAGTTTATTAGACAAGGAGCGGGGACGTACGTCCTGATGATAAATGTCTTTTGCATGCGCTGTTATGCTATAAGGTGTCCCAATCATCAGCTTGACTAAATTTGCCACCCGCGCGGCACTACTAGCGAAGTGCGCGTGCATTCCATCTACCGGATTGCGTAGCAACGCTGCCGCAATGCACCCAGCTTGTAAAAAGCGCTTGTTTGTTGCGTCTGTATTGTGTTCCTGCAAGTAGGTATGTGCCTGTTCATAACCAGCCGGGCAGGTTTCGCGCACAAACGCATGGTCAGCACGAATTCGTTCCATTTCAAATTGTGGGTATTGCGGCACATAGGTCACTGGCGCGTTTACGTCTGCCAACATGGCATGAAAGCGTCCATCATTGGGCAACATGAGCGCATAGATATGAACTTCAATGCCTTGCCGTTCTAACTCTAAGATTTCATTGACAATGAACGTCTCAGAGAAACGCGGATACATTTTGAGGATATAAGCAATTTTTGTCATAGCGTTGTGTCTAGATCCTTAGTGCACCGGTCTGTGTTAAAGGTCGCGTTCCATAAGGATTGAGGCGTATTTGCCGAGGCAAATAACCTGTTTGTTTTTTGTTGGGGGTTAGCAGTTGCTGTAATGCAGTTGTAGTTGCCGTGAGCCCATTCAGATTCCAATTCACAGTTGGTACTGGCGCATGCAATGCTTGCAGAATTGCTTGCTGCAAACGCCTAGAACTGAGTTCGCTTTGCGGCAAATGCCATGCCATGTTCTGAACTGCCATACGTTTTGCACGAATGCGTTGTTCATCTCGGACCGTGTTACGGGGAATTAGAATTGTTTTCTTGCGAAGCGACATCAACTCAACACAGGTGTTGTAGCCAGCCATGCTAATGACAACTTCAGCCATTTCCATATACTGCATAAGATTTGGCGTGAAATTGATAATACTAACTGCAGGATGTGTCACCTTTGCCAATCGTGTTCGCAGTCGCTCTGCCATGAGCGGACCAGTGACAATCAGACTGTGGAATGGCAGATCTCCAGACCAATCATCAATCAATTGCAGGAATGCAGAAATGATGTCAAATCCGTCTCCGCCACCGCCAACTGTTAGTAATACAAGTGGTTTATCTGTTGGAATGTCTAGATCTTCAGTAGTAGTGGCAGCACTATAGTCACGACTGATATAGCCAACATCAATCATCTTTTCAGAAATATTGCGAGGTAGCTGGTAAGTCGTAACTGGATCGAAAAAATCATGCTGCCCATACAGCAAAATTTTGTCATAAGCGGATTGCATCAAGTCAAGCGCACCACTGTCTTGCCACTGCTTCCGTGTCCGCACAGCGCTGTCTTCAATGTCACGCATGCCTAAAACAAGTTGTGTCGCTGGATATTCAGTCTTAATTTTAGAAATAACAGGAACTAATTCTTGCTGCGCACCGGCCGGAGACTTGTCAACGAGAACAAGATCTGGCGTAAAAAAGTCAATTGCATCATTTAGCATTTGTGTGCGCCATTCAATAACCTGCTGTAGATTTAGCGGCAGATGCCTTGGCTTATATTCACCCGAAGAACGTTTGCTCAAGCTAGGGAGTTTGATAATTTCCGTGCGTGGCGGAATTGCATAGGCGCCAGACAATGTAGACCCAGTAACAATAAGTTGCCGAGAATTCTTAATATCCCCTGCAATTTGATGGCTAATCGCTAAGCTACGCCGAATATGCCCAAGCCCATATGTGTCATGGGAATATAAAAGAATGCGAGGGTGTTTTGAGGTCATAATTGGGTTATGCATTCACCCAGATAAAACTCCATCAAGATGATCGCAATTGTTGGCTTCAATCTGCTGTCATGACTTAATCGAATGCATGATGCAAAGAAGTAAATACAAGGACAAAAAGACTTTTTATCGCAATGTTAAGATACCGCAATAAATTTATAACTAGATATAGACCTTCTTAAATCTGATTAACAACCTTGTATTTGGTTTTTGAACTCACTACCAGAATATGTCTGTGTAGTGCTCTAATTGAAACCAATTAGGGCGACTCTAACGGCAGAATCCAATCGGAGTGCCAAATTGTCACTTGCGGTTGGGCTGAGAGATCAACGGTGGGGTCAATGAGAGGCTGCGGTTCACGTCCATTCAAACCAGCATTTATTTCGGCGCGGATTTCAATGTCCTCATAGCCTGCGCTATCAAAGACGTCTTTCAAATGGTGTGCAAACTGCACCAGCATGTAGGGTTTAGTGGACATCTGCCGGATTTGCTCACGTGTTAAGTAGTCTTCCAATTCAATTTGCAACCGGCCATCACTTGGGGCATGGTACGCATAAACATCAGCAGTGCCAGACTTAGTCCGTAATTTCATGCGCCATGCAAACCGATGGCCTTCTTCCGTCCAACTAACGTCTCCGGGGTAAAGCAAGTGCCGAAAAGGCATACCAAGTTGAAACACAACATAGACTGCAAGTCCAACAAACATAAATTTGGACATTGGACGCAGGGCCGTTGCTGCTTGTGTTCGTTTAGACTTCCAACTAAACATGTCGCCTGGCAAGTCCGGTGGAAAAAACAACACGGTTGCCGCAATCATGAACCACGGAAAAATGCCAATTGAAAATAATTGGGAATTCATTACATGAAAGAAAAGCGCTGCTACATAAGCCAGTAGGCGCGTCTTCCGCCATAACAATAGCGGCACAATAAGCAAGTCAAATAATAGGCCACCATATACAAAGCTACCAACCATCCACTCATCGGTGAAATAAGGACCAATCACTGGAAAGTCTGTGCGCCGTGACAGCCACATGCGAAATGGCTCACCGCGTAACCAATCCGAATTTAACTTGGCAATGCCTCCAAAAAAATATGGAACGCCTATTTGAAAACGCAGTAACCACAAACACCATATTGGTGCGGTAGTAGCCCGCATTTCAGGATTTCGCAAACTGTCTATGCTTGGAGCACGCTCACATGGCAGAAAGATGAGCAAAAAGCTCAATAAGCAGATGAGATAAAAGTGATTTAGGTAGGTCGTCTCATCTAGCAAAAAGATATATGTGAATGCAAAGAAGAAAAGGGTTGCCGAAATTCGGTATCGAAACCCAATCATGATGAAAAACGCCAAGATGGCCATCACCACAAAATGCCAATACATGCCATTACCCGGCCATGGTTTTACCCAATGAAACCCCGGATATGGAAAGAAAAACGTTGGGCGCATCCATTGGCGCTCAATCCAATTATGGTCAAAGTAGCGCCAGACCTCCCACAGCATGGTCAGGCCAAATGCAATGCGAAAATAGCCTAAGAATGCATTATCAACAGGTTGACTTAATGCTTGCCTCAACCGTGCAAACGTTGACAGAGGTGGTGTTACGACTTGAGCGGCCATTTCACAGTGACTGTTGTGCCCTGGTTCAAACCAGCGCTTTCAATTGCAATGTCAGCACCATATAAATTCAGAACGCTTTGCACTAGAGACAAGCCAAGGCCCGTCCCCGGTTGCTGCCGATTGCGTGATTCATCTGCGCGGTAAAAGCGCTGGAAGATATTTGGTTGCGCGTTTGCGCTAATGCCAATGCCGTTGTCTACTATGACGCTTTTCAACCCAGACTGCTGATCTTGCACCAATTGCCATCGAATTTCACCACCAACCGGTGTGTACTTAATGGCGTTATCTAAAAGATTACGAAAGACAAGACGATAATGCGTGAGCGCAGCTTCCAGCAAAATGTCATTCTCTGCGGTGAGCGTAACCTTGAGTTGCTTGCGTTCGATTTCATCTGCATACTGCTCTAACAGTGCATTGGCAACTCTGCGCGGATCAACCAGTTCTTTACCACGTTCCAAGCGTTGACTGTCTGCCCGCGACAAGATTCCTAAGTCTTCTACTAGGCGCGACAAACGCAACAATTCTTGATCAATTTCAATAAGATATTGAGTTTCCTTTTCAGGCGTGAGCGTTCCGGTGCGCAACCGCTCTAGGCGTAGCCGCGTAGTTGTGAGGGGCGTCCGCAACTCATGTGATGCATTGCTGGCAAACGCACGTTGTTCTTGCAACATATGTTCAATCTGTGCAGCCATCTGATTGAAGGAATGCCCTACTGCCCGAATTTCTGCAGGCCGCTTGATTGAGACGCGTTGCTGTAAATCACCCTCAGCAAGTTGCATGGCGGCAGCTTCTAACTTTTTTAGCGGACGAGTAAATGTCTTAGACAAATACAGACTCACAAGGACTGCAGCAACTGATATTGCCGCAAATGCAGACCCTAGCGCAATCCAACGTTGTCGAACAGCTGCTTGGGCAATTGAGGCAGGCGCAGAAATATGTGCAATTGCCATCGGCACATTGTCATCCACAATCGCAGCTGCGCTGTACAAGATCGGTTCACCCTGTACATCTCGCAAATTGTAAATAACGTCTTCCATCAAAGCAGCTTGGAACTCAGGCGTATCCTTAAGAGTGTCGCCCATTGCGCTATCGGTTGAAAGCCAGACAGTACCATCCAAGTGCACGACAGTCACCTGAGTGTCGGTTTCACGCGCCAGTTTTGTAATATTTTGTGCTAGCGTATTGATGGCCGCGATAGTTGTATCTTTATTCGCCTCAGCCTTGAGATAATCTTCAACTGGCTCATGTAAAGCACTGGCAATAAGTAGCGCCTCAATTTGCAATTTGCTTTCGAAGTCCTCCAATGCACCAGCGGAAAGTTGACGTCCTGCAACAATCGTAATCCCTGCTAATCCCAATAGAATAACGTAGATAAATGCAAGCAGAAGTTGAACTCTAAAACTCATTTCGCTTTTTCTAACTCCTCTGCAGTTACAAATCGGTAGCCAATTCCAAAGACTGTTTTCAAATAACGAGGCTTACTAGGGTTGTCTTCCAGTTTTTTGCGTAACCAGCGGATGTGAACATCTAGTGTCCGCATATCGCCAAGCCAATTTGTCCCCCAAACTTTGTCAAATATCTCTGGACGTCCCACGGCATAACCGGCCTTATTGATAAGCAAAGCTAACAAGTCAATTTCTTTGTGACGGAACTCTAACAACACGCCTTTGCGCCAAACTTGACGCGTGACAGGATCAAACCGGATGTCACCAATTTCAATAAAGTGTGATGCAGCTGTAGAGCTTTGCTGGTCAAATTGCACGCGACGGAGCAAGGCTCGCAACCGAGCGAGCAATACCCGTGAGCTAAACGGTTTGGTTAAGTAGTCATCCGCCCCTAGCTCAAGCCCCATGATTTTGTCGACTTCATCGCCCAATGCCGTAAGCATAAGAATTGGTGTGTACTTCACTTTGCGAATTTCACGGCAAACAGACCAGCCGTCTAATTTTGGCATGAGAATGTCCAAAATAATGAGGTCATAGTCATGCTGCAAGGCTAACGTGAGACCCGCTTCGCCATCATTCGCCACAGTGACAACATAGCCATATTCCTGCAAAAATTCAGCTGCGGGTTCAGTAATTAGGGGGTCGTCATCAATAATTAGGATGCTATTCATGTCAGGAACTCTTTTCAATTCTTGGCGAAAACGGCAGAAATAACAAGCAATGTGCTCGTTTTTAAGACCTTTTTAAGAACTTATGCCGCTATATTTCAGCAATTTACCTTGCATGTTAACCACATTTAAGGAGTCACAGCCCAGATTTAAGTCCTTGTTAGCAACTTCTCAGCGCGTTCATGTGAAACTCTAGACAGATTGCGACACCGCCTGTGTTGCAGATATAACTATATGGAGTTTTTAGATGAAACCGATCACAACTAGATTTATTGGGATCTGCATGCTGACAGTCGCTAGCTTGTGGCTAAGTGCATGTGGGGCGTCTGAAGTTGTTTTAGACACGACA
>JAHDBS010000137.1 GCA_020630225.1 Anaerolineales bacterium
AGAAGCTGTCTTTCCAGCCGCTGAATGGGAAGTAGGCCATTGGTGCAGCAACACCGATGTTGATACCGATGTTCCCGGCTTGGGCTTCGTAGCGGAACTTGCGGGCTGCGTAGCCGCTTTGGGTAAACAAACAAGCCATATTGCCATATTGGCCGCCGTTGACGAAGGCAATCGCGTCGTCAATGGTGTTGACGTGCACGAGGCTTAGCACTGGGCCAAAGATTTCAGTCTTAGCGATTTCACCGTTTGGATTGACGCCAGAAAGAATGGTTGGTTTTACAAATGAGCCGTTTTCGTAGCCAGAGATGCTCGCGTTGCGACCATCGACCAAGACGGTTGCACCTTCGTCTGCGCCTTTCTGGATCAGCCCTTCAATGCGTCCACGGCTGTTCTTGTCGATGACTGTGCCCATTTGAACACCGTCATCAAGGCCGTAGCCGGTGACGCGTTGGGCGGCCATATCTGCAATGGCTTCGGTAAATACATTGCCTGCTTCGCCAACGGTGACCGCAACAGATGCAGCCAAACAGCGTTGCCCCGCACAGCCAAAGGCTGAGTCGGCCGCAATCTTGGTGGTCATTTCCATGTCAGCATCTGGCAAGACGATGATTGGGTTCTTCGCCCCACCTTGCGCTTGGACGCGCTTGCCGTTTGCCGTACCGCGTGAGTAAACATATTTGGCAACTGGGGTTGACCCAACAAAGCTAATCGCGCGAATGACAGGATGGTCCAACATGGCATCGACACTGTCTTTGCCACCATGCACCATTTGCAGTACGCCCGCTGGTAAATCCAGATGTTCGTCAATTAGTTGGAAGATCTTTTGCATTGTCAGCGGCACTTTTTCAGATGGCTTAACAATGAATGGATTTCCACAAGCAATGGCATATGGCAAGAACCAGAAGCTGATCATGCCTGGGAAGTTGAACGGCGCGATACAGCCGCTAACGCCCACTGGCTGACGGATCATCAGCTCATCAATGCCACTGGCGATATCTTCTGACACATCGCCTTGCAACATTTTTGGAATGCCACACGCCACTTCAACATTTTCAATCGCGCGCACCATTTCACCGCGTGATTCAGCAATGGTCTTGCCACATTCTTGGGTGATGATTTCAGCGATTGCATCAAAGTTGTCGTCCAAAACACGCTTGAGTTTGAACAATTCTTGGATGCGCGTTCCGGCAGGCGTACGGCGCCAGCCATCAAAAGCGGCTTGGGCTGCTTCAGCAGCAGCGTTCATGTCTGCAGCGCCAGGCATTGGGACTTGCGCCAGAATTTCTCCTGTCGCTGGATTTTCAACATCTAAGTAGGTGTCAGCACTAGAGGCAACCCACTCGCCGTTGATGTAGTTCAATAGTTTTTCGGACATAATTTAGGTATTGTGTTTTTTCAGGTTCTAAATTTTCTTAATACGGATAGGGAGGAACACGGATTTTTTTAACTGTCTTGATAAAAATCCGTGTTCCTCCGCATCCGTGTTAAGAATCACATCGATAATTAGGTGCTTACTTTCTCTAAGAAAGAAATTTACGCAAGTTTTCTATTGGCTTGTGTTTTGAGTGCATCCATCAATTCTGCAAGCGCCCATTCGTTATCTAGCGCGCGCTGCATCAATTGCGCTTGTGTTTCTGGCGCATTGCCTCCAATTGGGGGGTCTGAGTCTAGGTTAGTTGGGAAGGAATATCCTTCAGCGACTGACGCAATTACATTGCGCACTTCGCGTGCCGAAATTGTACCCGCGCGCACCTGCTCAAGCAGTGCAGGATACACCGCATTAATCATCGCTGTTCGATTGACTGTCTCCATCGCGCGGCCAAATGCGGATGAGACTTGGAATAAATTCACTAGCCGATCATGGTCCGACTGATTGGTGCCTGCACCATGGAAAAGCGCTGGACTAAAGAAGATGAGATCGCCCTTCTCTAAGGGAAGCTGGACATGATTGTCGTCAAAGTATTGGCGGAATTCTGGACGCGTATAGGCTAAATAACCCGGCTCATAAGCTTGTGAGAAAGGCAGAAATAGCGTTGGCCCAGTCACTAATGGCATGTCAATTTGCGCCACGCCACCCTGTAAGGTCAGATACTGTGAAGCAATTTGCATGTGCGCTGGATATTGCGCAACCGTGTCTTGCGACTGAAACCCAAGGTGATAATCACGATGCGAAGATTGGGCCTTCCCCATTGGCTTCACATTGTTCACCTGTGCCGTCATTTGGTAGTGTGGGCCAAGCCATGCTTCGCACACCACTGCCATTGCGGAGGTCTTATAGCAGTCAATGAACAACGCCGGATCATAGATGCACGCTTTTTGCAGCGAGTTCCAAATCCGTTCATTGTTGCCAAAGTGATCGCCCTGCCCGCTGCCAGCTTCTTTTTCCTGCTGAATGATGGCGTGAAACGCGTCAGTGGACTTATCTAGAACAGACAAGTCTGCATATGCCCCTTTGATCACAATGACCCCAGGGCCATCTTTCATGGCACGACAAAGCTCGGCTTTCAGCGCCTGCTCTTTTTCCGCACCGTCTAACGCGCCTTCAATAGCAGCGTTCTGATAGATCAGTATGTTTTTCTGAACCTCAGCCGCATGTGGGTACGCACTGAGATCAGTAGTTTGATTGCAAATGGCAATCAAGTCATCAAGTCGGATGTCGGCGTCGGAATAGAACATAGGGTGTTTGGTGGCAAGTTTGTAAGTTGGTTGGTTAGCGCGTAAGCACTGAGTGCAATGCACTAACCAACTAGCAAACTATCCAACTAACTTACTGCTGATAATACCGTTCGCTTTTGACTGCTGGCTCATAACTTTCACGGGCAGCCTGTGTGCCTTCATTGGTAGACACCTCTGCAATTGGCACGTCCCACCACGTGTAACCTGGGCAGCCAGCGTAGCGGTCAGTTTCGACATAAATGCAGCAAGTGCGATCGATGTTTTTGGCGTCTTGCAGCGCTTGGCGCACGTCGGCAATGCTTTTGCAGCGGAAGGTGTGTGCACCTAGGCTTTCGGCATTTGCAGCGAGATCAATCGGCAAGAAGTTCACATCGTAGCCAGATGTATCGCGTTGATGTGAGCCGTCTTCGTTTTTGAATGCGTAGCGCGTCCCAAAGCCGTCATCACCAATTGAGCGTGAGAGCGCCCCAATTGAGGCATACCCTTGGTTATTGACCAAGATGATGACCAGTTTGTAACCTTCTTGCACAGAGGTCACAATTTCAGATGGCATCATCAGATATGAGGCGTCGCCCACAATGACATAGACTTCGCGGTCTGGGTCAGCCATCTTCGCGCCAATGCCACCAGCAATTTCATAGCCCATGCAAGAGTTGCCATATTCAAGGTGATATTGCTTAGGATCGGTGGTGCGCCAGAGTTTGTGCAGGTCACCTGGGGCTGAGCCAGCTGCGTTCACAATGACGTCTTTGTCATCGCAGAACGTGTTGATGGCCCCAATTACTTCCGCTTGTGCAGGCAGTGGATTGTTTTCTTGGGTGTAGTACCCAGCCACAATGGTGTCCCATTCCGCAGCCAATTCTTTGGCGCGGGCTTGGTAAGCATCATCCGTTGACCAACCTGCTAGCATGCCCGTGAGGACCTTCAGCGTTTCGCGTGCATCGCCAGTGAGTGGCAGTGCCCCTTGCTTGAAGGAGTCAAATTCTGCAATGTTGATGTTGACAAACTTCACATCGCTACCGCCCATGGTTTGGGATGAGGTCATAAAGTCATTGAAGCGCGTACCAATCCCAATGATGACATCAGCATCTTTGGCGAGTTCATTAGCTGCCTTGTTACCTGTCACGCCAATTGCGCCAACGGCCATTGGGTGTTGGTAATGCAATGCGCCTTTCCCGGCTTGGGTTTCGCTGACAGGGATGCCAGTCGCTTCAACAAAAGCGGCTAGCTCTGCCGTGGCTTCAGAGTAAATGACACCGCCACCTGCGACAATCAACGGACGTTTTGCTGCTTTGATCATTGCTGCGGCGCGCTGCATGAGCGTTGCGTCTGGCGTTGGGCGTGGAATAAACCACACTTTCTTTTCAAAGAACAACGCTGGATAGTCAAACGCTTCGGCTTGGACATCGTGCGGCATGCCGATGGTGACAGCGCCAGTGTCAGCTTGCGACGTCAGGACGCGCATGGCTTGTGGCATTGCAGCAAGTAGTTGCTCTGGTCGATTGATGCGATCCCAATAGCGTGAGACAGGTTTGAAAGCGTCATTCGCAGACATATCTTGCGTATGCGTGCTTTCAATTTGCTGTAGCAAGGGTCCCGCAGAGCGGCGCGAAAAGATGTCACCGGGTAACAAGAGCACTGGCAAGCGGTTGATTGTTGCGCCAGCTGCGGCTGTGATCATATTGGTTGCACCGGGGCCAATGGACGTGGTGCAGGCCAAGGTCTGCATCCGATTGGTCATTTTGGCGTACCCAGCGGCCGTATGCACCATCGCTTGTTCGTTGCGCGTTTGGTAGTACGGCATGCTTGGCATTTGCGCGAGCGCTTGCCCCATCCCGGCAACGTTACCGTGCCCAAAAATACCAAAGACGCCGTTGATAAATTTACGTTCAACGCCGTCTCGTTCCGTGTACTGATTATTGATATAAGTCACGAGGGCTTGTGCCATCGTCATGCGAATAGTGTTCGCCATAGTTCGCTCCGTTAGAGAGAAGGGAGTGAGGATAGAAGATAGGAGATAGAAGTTTGCTTTCCTCTATCTCCTATCTCCGAGCGCGCAGCGCGTCCTCTATCTTTCAGGTGATCTCAGATATTTTGACTGGTCGGTTTTCTTTTAGTGACTTTGTCGCCGCCATTGCCAAGACAACCGGCCAGCGGCCATCGATGCCGTTGGTGGCTGGTGCGGTGTCATTGTCCACGCATTCAATGAAAGACTGCATTTCATTGACATAGGCGTCTATATAGCGTTCTAGGAAAAAGTGATATGGCAATGAGCGCTGGATATTTTCAGCGGTGCTCACCACTGCATAGTCTGGGTGGTGATTGTTGACCTGTACTTGCCCACCTGACCCAAACCATTCCAAACGTTGGTCATAGCCATATGCCGATTCACGACAGTTGTTAATGACGGCCGAGGCACCATTGGCATATTTCAGCATCACCATAGCGGTGTCAATGTCGCCACCTTCAGTGCCAATTTTTTCATCAACAAGGTTGCCGCCGGTTGCATAAACTTCGACAATTTCGCTGTCTGGTACAAAGAAACGCGCTAGATCGAAGTCGTGTACGGTCATGTCGAAAAACAGACCGCCAGATTTTTTGATGTAGTCAATGGGTGGTGGCGCTGGGTCGCGCGCGGTGATGATCACTAAGCGTGGATCGCCGAGCTTGCCTGAGACGACTTGCGACTGTGCAGCGGCAAATGTTGGGTCAAAGCGGCGTTGAAAGGCAATGAAGAGTTTTACGCCGGCTTTTTCAACTGCGGCTAGTGCTTCATCAATCTTGGCGAGATCAATTGCGATTGGTTTTTCACAAAAGATGTGCTTGCCTGCTTCGGCGGCGGCAATAATTTGTTCTGCGTGTACGTCACTGCTAGAACAAATGGCGACCGCATCAATTGATGGGTCGGCCAAAATTTCACGATAGTCAGTATAGACATTAGCGACATGTAGCTTTGCAGCGAGTTCTTCCGCGGCTGGCAAATACACGTCACTAATTGCGGCAAGGGTCGCATTTGGATTTCGATTGGCGATGCTCTCGCCGTGAATTTTTCCAATGCGGCCTGCGCCAATGAGTCCGATATTTAACATAGATTGTTGGTGTGTTAATTGGATAGTTTGTAAGTTTGTTGGTTGGCTAGTGCGCAAGCACAAAGTGAGTCTACTAACCAACTACCAAACCAGCAAACTAAGACACTAACTCTATTTTTCGCGCGCCCCAGTAATCAGGTCGGCAATATCTTGCTGCGTCAGTTCACCTTTCAAGTAGGTCCCCACGCTTTGCCCTTGGCGAATGATGGTGTAGCTGTCTGACACTTGGTAAATGTGATTCACATTGTGGGTAATGAAAATAACTGGCAAGCCACGATCCCGCGCTGCGCGAATGTAGTCCAACACCTTGTTAGTTTCTTTTACAGAAAGCGCCGAGGTTGGTTCATCCAAAATGAGTAGCTTTGCGCCAAAGTGAATGGCACGGCCAATTGCGATCGATTGGCGTTCTCCACCGGACATTTTGCCAACTTTTTCTTCAGCAGAGCGGATGTGGATCCCAATATCTTTGAGCGAGTCGCGGCATTGTTCAGCCATTTTGCGGCGTTGAAGCCACTTGACTGGGCCAACGTTGGTGACCATTTCGCGCCCTAAGAAGAAATTGCGCCAAATGCTCATTAGTGGAATGAGCGCTAAGTCTTGGTAGCAAGTTTCAATGCCAAGCTCGCGAGCATCTGCTGGGGAGTTGACTTGCACTTCTTCGCCATCAAAAATAATCTGGCCTGAGGTTGGAGTGTGAACGCCAGTCAATACTTTGATTAGCGTAGACTTCCCGGCCCCGTTGTCGCCCATGAGCGCGCGAACTTCGCCAGCGCGAACTTGGAAATCAACACCACGTAAGGCTTCCACTGTACCAAAGCGCTTGGTGATATTTTTCATATCGACCACGACTGGCGCATCGGCAAATGGGTCTTGTACTTTTTCTAAAACAGCTTCTGTCATGATTTTGTTTTTGTATATATGTGATGATCGTTCTCTATATATTAAGTGGCTTCAATGAGGCACTCCATATTCAGTAGGAAGATCAATATTTGTTTATGATGTTGAACGCGTTCGGAGCCAGTTGTTGAAGACAACTGAAGCAATAATGGTGACACCTACAATTGCTGGGAAGTTGTCAGCTGGCACCCATGGAAGTTTCAAAAGAATAACGGCTGAGCGCAAGACGCTAATCAGCAAGACGCCAACTAGTGCGCCCCATACGCTGCCATAGCCGCCAGTGAGAAGCGCCCCACCAACAACGGCTCCTGCAATTGCCGTGAGTTCAATCCCGGTTTGTTCAGCAACGCGTACGCTTTTGAACTGACTAAACTGCACCATGCCGGCAAAGCCTGCTAGCAGGCCGCTGATAACAAAGCTCATGATGCGAGCACGGACGCTGCGGACACCTTGGGCGCGCGCTGCACCATCGTTACCGCCAATTGCAAAGAGATGGTTCCCAAAGCGCGTGCGGACGAGCAAGGTTTGGTATAGCCCGACAAGCACAAACAGCCAAATGGTCGCTGTACGGAAGTTCACGCGGTCACGCACCCCTTCCGCAATGAAGTTAGCTTTGATGAAGTCGTTGAGCCAAACAAAGCGTCCGTTGAGAACTTCGTAAATGGCTGGCTCGTCAAGAACTTGCAGCAGCTCTGCGCCAGCAACAATCCAGACTAGCCCACGATAGATTTGGCGCGTGCCGAGCGTCACAATGAACGATGGAATGTTGGTCCACACTAGAATGAGGCCGTTGACCAGCCCCATTAGGCCTGGCACCAATAGCCCAAGCGCAAATGCAAAAGGAATGTTTGGTTCACCAATGCCAACTGGCATGCCCCAGCCGCTAAGCGTATTGACAATCAGGTTGTCTGCGCCGACTGAAACTGAGCCGAATAAATATCCGCTCATTGCAATCATTGGGGCTAGCGAGAGGTCAAACTCGCCGGAAATCATCAGTAAGGTGATCCCAATGGTGACAATCCCAGAGATCGAGACTGCGGTGACAATCCCTGACAGCGTCCGCCAAGTTGCGAAGTTTGGCACAAAGAAGAAAGACAGGATGTAGATCACAATTAGCGTGATCAACGGCCCGGCAATCGGAGAGTTTTCGAAAAGGCGCAGTGCGCGCACTCGTAAAGAAGAGGTGTTCATAGCGTTTTCTGTTACGTCCTGCTGAGCCAAGTGTTACTAATCACAGCGGTGATGAGGATCAGACCAACTGTTGCTTGGAAAAGTTGGATATCGACCCCTGCCAAAATGAGCCCTTGTTCTACCATTTGGAGCAAGAGCATCCCAATGGCCGCGCCAATGATGGTGCCAAACCCGCCTTCGAGCCAGATCCCACCGATTACACAGGCGGCGACTGCGATTAGTTCCCAGCCTTCCCCGCGCGCCGGATCAATGGCTGGTCGCGATGCAAATTGGATGACCCCAGCCAAGCCTGCTAACAAGCCGGTAATGACAAAGTTCCAAATAATAATTCGCTGCGTGCGAACGCCTTGTGCTTTAGCAGCATCACGACTGCCGCCGGTTGCGTAGACCCAGCTACCGTAGCGGGTAAAACGCATCACAATCACAAAAATGATGACAAGCGCAAAGAACCACACAATGGCCATGCGGGCGCCACCAGCTGGAGTGCCCATTTGGTTCAACCATTCAATGTTGCCATTGAGCCAACCAAACAAAGGTGGGGCTTCACCTGTGAAGCGGATAACGTCAGCATTACTGTTGCTCTTGGCTAGCTCAGAGTTCCCCATGGCACGGGCGATGCCGCGGAAGGCGAGCATGGTGCCTAGCGTGGCAATAAAGGATGGAATGCCTGAACGCGTGACAATGAGCCCGTTGACTAAGCCAAGCAGGCTTGCCACAAGCAGTGCGCTAAGCATGGCAAAGCCGCCTAGTCCCGCGGGCAGCAGTTGCGTACCGCCCCACACTAGGCCGTGTTCCATCAGAATACCGAACACGTAAGCCCCGACTGCTAGCGTAGAGCCAACAGACAGGTCGAACTCGCCGGAGATCATCAGCATGGCAACGCCCAGCACAAAAATACCTTTGATGCTGGCGATGGTCAGAATATTGGTGATGGAAATCAGCGAGAGGAAATTGGATGTCGTAAAGGCAAACACTAAAAATAGCGTGACAAAACTAATCAGAACGACAACTTCTGAGTAGTCTGAAAGCCTTGCGCGCACTTTACTAAGCGTACTGGGTTGACTAATCGCGGCCAATGGTGCTGTCCTATTGCTCGTCAAAAAACGAACCTAAAGTTGATGTGGTTTGAAATGACGTTGATTGATAACCCCTCAGCCAAGACCTAGAGCAATAACAAACGAAAAGCAACGTTATTGCTCTAGCGGGAAGCCAAAAAGGCAAGCTTTTGGCTTCAGATTTCTTTACTGAGAAATTATGTTGGTTGCGCCTCTGACAAGTGTGTGGCAAACCAGAGGCTCCGAAAGAATACTGTTTGTTTATGTATGCGTCAACAAATCTGGTTGCTTTGCTGAAAAATAGAGATTTGTTGTACAATGCGCAACATCAGGCGCGAGGCGTTGCTGAAAACAGTTTGTTGCGCCTGAAATATACGTGCAGCATGAGTTTGCGTCAACAATTCGCTTGGTCTCTAATGTCCCTTGAATTCTGGATGAGGTTCAAAATCTCAGGGGGACACATAATGGACTTAGGGATGCGAATTTAGCGACTGAAACAAATTTATGCGAATTATTCGCATAAATTCGTCAAATTCGTTTCATTCGTGTGAAAAAACCACATGCAGTTACCTTGTTTTTAAGTGTGTTGCTGGCAATTGGCAACACTTGTAGATCACCCTCTATTTTTATAAATGAGTACAGTTCAGTCTTTATCACGCGGCTTACAGATCCTAGAGATTATGAGCAAAACCCAAGAAGGGGTTGGCGTGACAGATCTTGCAAAACAACTTGAAATTGACAAAAGCAGCGTGACGCGGCTGATGCAAACGCTGGTATTGCACGAGTTTGCAGCTAAGGCCCCAAATTCGCGCCGTTATATTTTGGGGCCAAAAATTGGGCAGATTGTTGACAATGCAGCAGTAGGCTTGCCGCTGAAGCAGCAGTCTTTGCCAATTTTGCAAGAATTGGTTGAAAAGACGGGTGAAAATGCCCACGTCGCGATTTACTCACAAGGCATGTGCTTAGTGGTGGCTGATATTGAGTCGCCAGCGCAATTGCGCGTTGTCAGCGGTGAGGGCCGGCTCATTCCGAACCACTGTACTGCGATTGGCAAATGTTTGATTGCGTTTGGTGGTTTCCCAATTCCAAAGGCGTTTTCACAACATACTTCCCGCACCATTGCCTCACGCGATCAGTTCAAGCTGCACTTAGACCAAATCCGCGAACGCGGCTACGCCATGGATGACGAAGAACACGAAATCGGCGTACGCTGTGTCGCTGCCCCCGTCTACGACGGCGGCCTAGACGCCGTGGCCTCAATGGGCATTTCGGGCCCCACGGTGCGTGTCACCCACGAAAAAGTCCCCGAATTGCTAGACATCGTCAAGCGCTGCGCCCACCAACTGTCTGAACTATTGACAGATATTCGCCTAGAAGACGCCATGCGGCCATAATTCGAGCCAGACAGCACCAACTCGCCCCCACTGAGCAACGTCGAAGTGCAACTAAACCCAATGCTTCTGCTATGGGCAGCGTATAAAAATACCTTTCTCCACCCGAGGCTAAAGCCATCAGGCTATGCGCTGTGAACAAGCCCTGAAGGGCTAATCACCTCTGTAT
>JAHDBS010000138.1 GCA_020630225.1 Anaerolineales bacterium
CCCTGCGGCTTCAAAATGAGCTAACTCACTAGGTGTTAGCGGCCAGGGCACCATATTGCGCGCTACGCCGTCTGGAACGCCCCGACAAATAATCAAGAGTTGTCCTCGTTCAGAGACATACTTCGCGAGAATTGGCATTGCCGCACAACGCAGTTCGATGTTGATGGCTTGCAACGTATAAATTTCGACAATTAGGTCAAATTTGGCGTGCCAGTTAGGGTTATCCACAAAAAGATCGAACTGTTGATAACTTACTTTTGTGTCTGGATACCGCTGCTTGGCCCAATCGATAGCGCTTTGGGAGAGATCAAAAGCGGTAACAGTTGCGCCAAGTGAAGCCATGTATTCGGCATCATCGCCAAGCCCGCAGCCGACAACTAAGACGTGCTTATTTTTGAGGTCTGGTTGCTTATTTTCTGCCCACTCGACTAAGAACGGATTTGGTTCTAAGTCTGCCCAAGGCACTACAGCTGGATTACCAGCGGCAGTTGCATATAAGTCTTCAAACCACGCTAAAGGATTGTCGTTATTTAGCGCATGTTGTTGCATTTTTAGCACTGCAATGCGTGCGTTTCGGGTGCTGCCTACGTCTGTCATAATGTGTATTTTACCGAGAAAAATTAGCCACGGACTAGCGCCGTAGAACGCCGCTTCGTTTCTGCTTTACAATTGGCGCATGTCAGCTTACGACTCTGAAGTCACCCAATTTTTCTGGGACATTGCCCAACCGTTTCTATTTCGCGATAACATCGAAAAGTCAAAGATGTTTGGTAATCCTTGCCTGCGTATTGGTAAAGAATTTGTCTGCATGCCTGAACATCGCAACGGCGGGATGATTGTCAAGCTACCCAAAGCGCGTGTTACTGAACTCATTGCAGCAGAAATAGGAAAACCCGTTGCGCCTGCTGGACGGGTTTTCAAAGAATGGGTTGAAATTTCCAAGCAAGATGCAGAACTTTGGGAAAAGCTGATTGAAGAGTCGCTTGTCTTTGTTGAAGCATAAGTCCACACATCAGCGCTATACAGATACATAAAAGGAACTACTATTTTTATGCCCACTCCGCTAATTGGCATCACCACTTATCCCCCTTCTCATGTTGTAGTCGGGTTACAGTTCACATCACCGCAAGAATATACGCAGGCAGTACGGCGTGCAGGCGGCATTCCAGTGCTTATTCCCCCTGGCGAACCGCACTTAGACGAATTGCTTTCCCGTTTGGATGGCCTACTCTTGTCTGGCGGTGGGGATATTGATCCGCAACGCTATGGTGGGAGCGCTAACAATGAGGTGTATGGTGTAGACCAGAAACGCGATGAGTCTGAGCTGTATTTGCTTGACCAAGTGATGGAGCGCGAGATGCCAACGTTTGGGATCTGTCGTGGGATTCAACTCATCAATGTTGGGCTAGGCGGGACCTTGATCGAAGATATTGAAACCGAACTTGGTAGCGATGGCGTTGTGACGCACCGTCAAATGCCGGGCTTCTTTACGGAGCATGGGTCAGAAGTAGATCGCAATTCTAGACTCGCCAAAATTATGGGCAAGACAGAAGATGTTGTGGGTGCGTCCGGACACCATCAATCAATTCGAGACGTTGCGCCAGGTCTAATTGTGACTGCACAAGCGAAAGACGGCATCATTGAAGCCGTTGAGCATGAGTCTCACCCTTATTTGGTTGCGGTGCAGTGGCACCCAGAACGTACGGCTGCTAATGATCCCGCGCAACAGCAGTTGTTTGATGCATTCGTTGCGGCTGCGCGCGAGCGAATGGAATAAGCCGATTCGTGAAGCTCATTTGCTTATATAAACTTAGCTAAGAGAAAAAACTCTAACTTACTCAAGACAAATTAGTTGCTCAGAAAATTATTCTTTTACTTACTCTTGACCGGACTGACCCTGCTTATCGGGGTCTTTTTGGTTTATGGGGTAATGCAATTAAGGCGCCCCGGTCGCCGTAATCTCACTCAGCAACTGTATCCCGGCGTAACGTATCAGCGAGTGTTTTGGGATGAAGAAGATCCGGTGTTGATCCATCTCATTGAAATGGATGCGCAAACTGCGAATTTGTCTTTCTTTGTGACCCCGCCTGACACAAGCGGCGGTATGGAACACTTGGCGCAAACAACTGGCGAATTTGCAGCGACGCATGGCGTACAGATTGCGATCAATGGTGGGTTCTTTGATCCGTTTGAAGCCACTACACCTTGGGATTTCTACCCAAAGACTGGTGATCCAGTAAATGTCTTTGGTATCAATATTTCCAACAGTGTCGTTTACTCAACAGATACGGCTTGGTGGGCAGCGGCTTGCTTCACAGGTGAGCAGGTTGTAATTTCACAACTCGACTGCCCGATTGGTACGGAGCAAGCTGTGTCTGGCAATATGCAGTTTGTGTTAAATGGAGATTTACACCCTGAAGTGCAATGGACACAATATAACGTGGGCATCCATCCGCGGACGGTAATTGCAACGAACGCAGACCATTCAAAAATTTGGTTTGTGGTTGTAGACGGCAGACAGGATGACTATAGCATTGGCGTGTCTTTGGCAGATCTTGGAAACTACTTGCTAGAGATTGGGGCCTATCAGGCGTTGAATTTAGATGGGGGTGGGTCTTCGACGTTGATCCATAACGATGGCCGCCCACGTGTACTCAATGCGCCCTATCACACGCGCATTCCGATGCGGCAGCGCCCAGTTGCTAATCATGTCGGGGTGTACATAACTCCATAGGAATATGACAAGTCTTATTCAGTCTGAATGTGTCGTGGCTGAGTTTGAACGTTGCAGTTGGCTATTCCTCAACAAGCACGGCATAAGCCTCGACATCACCGACCCACGATGCCATCAGCAAGGATGGCCCTGCGAAGCGCTGTGCATGTGGTTGCCAAGCCGCATGGAAAATAGCATCTCCGCTCTGCTTAGGCGTAAATTCTGAGTCTGCAACCCGAAAGTCGGGAGTGCCAGTTAACACGTGATAGATTTCTTCCGGTTCATGATGGTGCATCGGGTAGACCACATCTGACCAAATTCCCAAGCTCACAATAATCTTGTCATGTGGAATGACACCGACTGGGCCAACTAACATCGTAAAGCCGTAGTTATCTAGATAGTGTTTGCCAAACTTGGCATAATTTGGGTTTTGCATCCACGGCAGCTTATGCGCAATGGCAGCCAGCGCTGTGACCATCGGTGTCACTGATGGATGCATCTCAGCAGTAGCAATCGCCTCTAAATGGCGCAAGACAGGCAAAGGTGCCGGTTCTGTCTTTGTAATAGGCTGACCTAATAAAGCTTCAATTTCAGTCGTCAGTGTTTGGGTTAGTGGATAGGTTTTGACATCCAAGCTGTAAAATGCATGGATCGCAGAAAGCAAGTTGTGAAATTCAGATGAGGTGAGCATATGACAATGGAAGATCAGGATTTACAGGTCATTTTAGACGCTATTCACGCCGCAAAAACAACCGCAGATGTACAAGTTGTTTATGACAAATGGGCCGCAAATTACGATCAGAACTTAGCAGACATGGGCTATGTCGCGCCGCTGAATGCTGTCAAAACCTTTGCGCCCCATTTGCCAAACCGCAACGCACGAATAATGGATGCTGGCTGCGGTACAGGCTTAGTGGGCGTTGCGTTGGCTTCACTTGGGTATGTGAACATTGACGGTGTGGATTTGTCTCCAGAGATGTTGGCAATTGCAGCTAAGACCAACGCCTATCAGGCATTGTCTTCTGCTGATTTTCAGGATACCAATGACATTCCAGACAACAGCTATGACGCCGCAATTTGCGTTGGCGTGCTGGGTCCCGTCGTGGGTGGCGAACTGATTGAAGACTTAGTCCGCGTGGTCAAGTCTGGTGGGCTGGTCCACTTTGCCATCCGGTCGAAATGGGTTGATGCAGTCTCACACCCTGCTATTGAGCGCTTACGTAATGCCCAGAAAATTACAGTCGTTGCTGATGTCCGCGCACCCTATATGCACGGACAAGATGCCGAAGGGGCATTTACAACACTGCGCAAGCTTTAGGGGCTATTCCAAACACTCTACATCGACCAGTCCCGTCCAGTAGTGTTCGCCGTTTTCCAATTGTTCAACAACTAACAGGTGGCAAGCGTCATCGCCTAATTTGATGCCGTCAACATATGTTAGTAGCGTATTGTTTGGCGTAATTTGAGCGCCACGAATACCAAACTGCGTTTGAACATCTAGCCCATAGCGGAAGCTAAAAAAGTCGCTCTTCGTAAGCCAAACTTGCTCTAATTCATTGATGGCGTCGAAGTGTGAATACTCTGTGCGATTGGCTAAGGTGCCTGTCGTAAACGTGTCACTGATGGCAATGGAGATCTTCTCATAATCACGGTCACCGGTTGCTAGGAGTGACATCAGCCCTTGCCGAAACGCTCTTTCAGTGTCAACAGGGAATCCTAATAATTCAGCCCGATCAGGCGTAGGCGTAGCTGTTGGCGCTTCCGTAGGCAAGACAATGGTGATAGCAGTCAGCGTAGCTGTTGGTGCCGGTGTCTCTGTTGGCGGCAATGGTGTGGCAGTTGGCAGTGATGTTGCGGTTGCTGTCGGTGAAGCAACTGCCGTTGGAGTCATTGGCGGTGGTGGAATGATGACACTACAACTTGTAATAAAAAGCGCGCCTATGGCACTCAATAGCACCATAAATTTTTGGTAAATGTGTCGACTATTAGACAGCATAATCCGTTTTCCCCTCTTTGTTCTCCCAAACGGCCCTATATTACCGACAAAAGATAAGTATATGGTTTGATTTAAGCGAAAATTAAGCTCAATGAATAAGAATGTCTAAATTTTCTATTCAAAACGCTGCAAACAGGTAGTATTGCTACCTTTAGACAAGGCTACATAGCCCCATTTTGATACAATCCACTAACCATGACCGAACAGGAAGAAACCCCGAAAACCCCAATGTCTACAGAGACCGAATTACGCAATCTGAAACTTGCGTTGGATCATCTGGCTCAGCATTGGACAAATAAAGTTGCTCCTAAATTAGAAGCAAAAGACGCCAAGCGCGCGCGTGATACGCGCATGCATGCTCAAACTTTGACAAATCTTTTAGATTCTTTGGCACAACTCTACGAAGAATCAATTGACCCAGACGTCCGAGCCTGTGTACATGAAGCTGCGCTTCATGCTGCGTTAAGCGCCATCCAAAAGAAGTAAGTTACTGTTGGTTGCGTACCAACATCCCCTATGAAAATCACCATTGTTACGATTGGTTCACGTGGCGACGTGCAACCCTTTTTAGCGCTTGCCAAAGGCTTGCAATCGGCAGGCTATACCGTTCGCTTGGCAGCTTCTGAAGGTTTTGATGACCTCGCAGCCAAACACCATATTGATTATTTCCCGCTGTCAGGTAACCCGCGTGATTTGATGAATGGCACCACGGTGACAGAGCAAACCAATCCGGTGATCATGACTAAGATGCTGCTGGACTTGGGGAAACCATTTATTGAAAGTGGTTATCGCGAAACGCTTGCTGCAGCAGAAGGCTCTGATCTGATTATTTGGTCATTTTTGGCGTCTAGTGCGGCAGAAGTTGGCAGGCACCTTGGCATTCCAACGGTATGTGCACACTTACAGCCTATGCTGCGTACAGGGGATTTTGCAAGTCCAGGGTTACCATTGCACAGCTTTGGGCTGCGTGCGATCAATAAGTTTACGCATGCTTCTGCAGAGCAAGCCCTTTGGCAACCAGTGCGTAGTGCAGTGACTAAAGCGCAGCAAAAGGTTTTAGGAACAAGGCCTGCGGGCGGTTTTCTAGGGCCAGCCCGCGTGTTCATCCGTGAGAAAAACCCTTATTTGCTGGGGTTCAGTGAACATGTTGTTCCAAAAGCCTCTGACTGGGGTGACAATGTGCACCTCACAGGCTATTGGACACTCCCCCCTTCAGATGCTTGGGAGCCAACGCCTGAACTCGCCGACTTTCTGGCTGCGGGGCCCCCTCCCGTATACATTGGCTTTGGCAGCATGAATAGCAATGCCCCTGAAGCCACAACTAAGCTGATTGTAGATGCTATCAATAAGTCTGGGCAACGCGGGTTGTTATTGAGTGGCTGGGCAGGTATTGGCAATACAGACTTGCCAGACAATATCTTCAAGATTGATTCTGCCCCTCACACGTGGTTATTCCCTCGGATGGCGGCTGTTGTTCATCATGGTGGGGCTGGCACGACCGCAGCTGGCTTTCGCGCTGGTGTGCCTTCAATTATTGTGCCGCACTTTGCGGATCAACCATTCTGGGGTAATCAGGCGCGACGTTTAGGTGTGGGGCCAAAGGCTATCCCGCGTGGCAGGTTGACGGCTGACAAGCTTGCGGCTGCAATCACCGAGGCGGTGACAAATACTGAAATGCAAGCCAAGGCAAAGACGCTTGGCGAAAAGTTAGCGAATGAAGATGGTGTCGCGAACGCGGTAGCTGCTGTTCGCAAAATTGAAGCGAGCTTAGCCTAGGAACTTACTTTGTTCCGTAGCACTCTGGGCAACTGACGCCCGGCACATACCTTGGGTCTGCTTGTTCTTCGGCGGTCAGCGTGACCTTGCCGCAGGCGCGACATTCGGCGTAAGAGCCTTTCTTTAAGTCGTGATCTACCGTGATGCGTTCGTCAAACACGAAGCATTCGCCTTCCCACATACTTTCTTCTTGTGGAATTTCCTCAAGATATTTCAAGATCCCACCTTCAAGGTGATAGACCTCATCAAAGCCCCTCGCTTTCAAATAAGACGTTGATTTTTCACAGCGGATGCCGCCCGTGCAGAACATCGCGACTTTCTTATTTTTTTCAGGATCTAGTTTTTCATCCATCCAAGCAGGCAGGTCGCGGAAGGCGTCGGTTTCGGGGTCGATTGCGTTTTTGAAGGTGCCTGCTTCCACTTCGTACGTATTGCGCGCGTCAATGAGGATGACGTCTGGATCAGAAATGAGGGTGTTCCAGTCCTTAGGTTTGACGTACGTGCCGACAACAGCATTTGGGTCTACGCTTTTGTCGCCAATGGTGACAATTTCTTTTTTCAGCCGCACCTTGGTGCGCTTGAAAGCTTGTTCAGTGTGTAACGCTTCTTTGGTGGTGATGCCAGCAAAACGTGGGTCGGCATCGAACCATGCGTAGAGCGAGTCGATTGCTTCACGCGTGCCAGATACCGTGCCATTGATGCCTTCATGTGCCAGTAGGATGGTCCCTTTGATGTCATTTTGCAACAGATGACGTAGCAATGGTTGCTTTAATGACTCAAAATCTGGGAGATCTACAAAGCGGTAGAACGCACAAACAACAATCGGTGGAGAGATAACTGACATAACGCTATTTTAGTTGAAAGTTGAAATTTGAGCGGTGCGATTAGTCCTGTGTTTTGAGAACACGCATCACTCTTCAAATTTTACTTACGGCATCCAATGCGCCTGTGCGGCGTCTTCAACAATTAGGGTTTGCTCGCCAGTTTCGAGGTTCATCAGCATGACGTTGGGGGTGGCGTAGGCCTCTTCAAGTGCAATTTCTTGGACTAGAAACTGGGTGCCGTCTGGGTGCCAGCGTGGATTGCTATAGGTGAATCCATTATTACTGGTGATGTCAATTGGAAGGTCACCATTGGCAGGGAAAAGCCAGAGCTGCGAACCAGGCTTGAAGCCAACTGGACGCACGCCCACAAGTAAATCGCCTGTGACAGGGTTTGGCACAGTTGTGCTTGAGACCTTGTAAGCGTCTTCTGAGTCGGTTAACGCGGTGACGGTTTGGTTCTCAATGTCTGCCAGATATACACGTTGCGGCTGCCCTTCGGTCTCAAGGTCAATGTTGTTGTAAATCATGTGGCGGTTGTTGGGCAGCCAAAAGCCCGTGGTGCCAAGCCATGAGTTGTATGCAAAGTCTGAGTCAGACTCAAAATGATAGACCCGCACTTGATTGCCATTTGAATCAAAAATGGCTAGATATTGTTGATCTGGCGACCAGCGTGGCGTAAAGCCAAGAATTTGCTTGTCGTTGTAGAGTGGATTGTTGTCTCCGGTAACCAGGTCTAATACCCAAACGCGCGGCGGGGCAAAGTTCTGACCCGGCTGGGGTGGCGCGTTCTCTCGACTGTAAGCGACTTTAGTGCCATCTGGCGAGAAGGTTGGCTCAGAGCAACGGTCTTCGCCACAGTCTAGAAGTATGGTGGGTTCACCTTCAACAGTGCCCTCAACCCATAGCCATAAATCGAAGCCGATAGAGTCGTTGCGTTGTGAATAAGCAATGCGCGTTCCGTCTGGGGCAACATCGAAGTCAAATACTAACCCGCCCGAAAACGTAATCTGTCGTGGGAGCCCAACGCCATCAGCGCGCGTGCGCCAGATTTCTCTTTCGGCGTTTGGGGACTTTACATAAGCCACATACGGGGCTCGAATTGGGAATGACCATGAAATTGCATTGACAACTTCGCGACCAGAGTCGGCCACTAGCCCCGGTTCGAGGGCCGCAGTGTATTCAGTATCAGGATCAAACGGTTCATCTGGGGTGAACCAAAGTGTATTGCCTTCCCAGTGTGTGCGCCCTGTCACTTCTGGCGTGATGGAAAATCCGTTGACATCGGCAGTGCGCCGCATGGGCTCAGCAAAGGTGATGCCAACGCGCCCGTATTGAGACAGCGGTACGTCTTGCATTGGGAATGTTTGCTCAACGCTGACACCAACTTGGTCACCGCGGAACAGAACAAAGCCGAGGCTACCAAGCAGGATAACAGCGGCTATTGCAATAATAAGATCGACTTTTCGCATGGGGTGAGAGTTGTAGTTAGTGATAGTTGTTGAAAGACACGACGCGCAGATGCTGCGCACGCGAACACTCTAAAGGACTCAAGACGGTCTCGTTCGTGCTCTGCATGACACACTCCATTGTGTTTGAAGCGCTACGATTTTAGTTCAACTATCAATAATACAAATACGGATTCTGCGGTTCTGGAATCTCGGTGATTTCAGTTGGAATGATGAGTGGTAATTGTTCACCGTCAATTTCGATGACATCCACTGTGCCAGAGATGCGTAACCAGCCATTGTCAGGGAATGCTTCGGGGGTTGCATGGTCAACAACCATGCCAATTGCGAAGGCATCTGCAACACAGCAGCTAAGCGTGAAACGGCCAAGCAAAAAGTCTCCCCCAGCCAAGCGCGGGTCATTGTAGACAAACCCGACTACTTCTACAGCTTCTCCGACGAATACGTCTGTTGCTGGAACGTCATTGAAGACTTGGACCCAGTCGAGCACCGTACGGCTTTCAGGATTCATCTTCAAAATCTGCTGGGTAGATGCGCTTGCGTCACCAACAGGGGCACTTGTACTGACGCCACGGTTGCTAATTGCGCTTGCACCGAGTGGTTTAGGTGGCACTGCAAAGCCCAGAATCAATGGCAGCGCGACGAGTAGTACGCCCCAAATGGACATTGTGTGATGGTGATGATCGTGATCGCCATGGTCATGATCATGTGCGTGATCGTGGTGGTGATGCTCGTCATGCCGATGGGCACGCATGTGGGTATATAACGTTTGCGCAACGATGAGAAATCCGACTGCGGCTCCAACAATCAACAAAACAAATCTTTCGTTGATGTACCAAAACAAATTGCCCTGCATGAAGCGCCGAAGTAAGAAAAGACCTAGCCCAAGGAAGGTAAGCGCCTGAAGAGATTTGTATTGGTTGAAGGAGAGAGACGATGTTTTCATAAGTTCAGTGTTCTTAAGAGTACTGCGTAGTGCGTAGTACGTGCCGATATGTTTGGCTGAGACCAGAGATTACTTTTGATTCTGGAGGTTGCGTTTGCGTTCCTTTGGAATGATGTTTAGGAGCTGACGCACAATTTCGGATTGTAATTGCATACGATGTTCGATGACATCTGGGCTAAGAATGTGTTTTGCTTTGTAATACCAGTCGCGTGTTTCACGGGCAGAACCCATTGCGAATTCATAAAATCTGGCGCGATCTTTTCCGCCGCTACGTGAGTAACCTTCGGCAATGTTGGCGCTAACTGAGCCTGCAGATCGAATAAGTTGATCTGCAATTGCACGACTGGCCGCTTGTTTCCGCAGCATGTCACAATCGTGCCAAGCCAGTTCACCCGCAAACAACGCTTGCCGATACAACTGCATTTTCCATAGTGGGTCAGTTGTAATTGTTGACGGAACTGTTGCCAGCCAGTCGGAATATTTCATGTGTTCTTAGTGCGTAGTGCATACGATCATGCCTGTGAATAAGAATTATGTGGGGCTCTTTGTGTGAAATATTGAAACGGAATACGCACTACGCATTATTAGAAATTCCCATTCAAATTCAAAAATACCCCCGCCAATACCGACATCAAAAATGGCAGTAAGACTAAGTACATCACTGTACGGCGTTTGAAGACTTGGGTGTAGAGCATCACGCTTTTGATATCGACCATTGGGCC
>JAHDBS010000139.1 GCA_020630225.1 Anaerolineales bacterium
GGTGGGTTCGACTCCCATCCTTCCCCGCCTAAAAAACAGCACTCAAAATGAGTGCTGTTTTTGTTTAAATCACTGCGATTTATCCACAGTCAGAAAAACATGACCAATACAGGGCATGTTTCACAATGCGTGAAACACAAAACAGCAGAAGAACAGACACGACCTACTATATGTTTCACAAATATACGAAACATATAGTGTCTACTAATAGTTTTTGTGAAACAATACGATAAAAATGAATGTTTATCGTATTGTGAAACACAACATAATATGTTTTACAGAAAACGAAACATTGATGGAGAGAGATTTATTAGTTTCATATATTCGTGAAACTAACTCTAATGAGGAAAAACTTTATTTTTGAGTATTATTCCTCAAAAATAAGCTGAATATCTCGAAAATGGCGGCAATATCTCGAAAACACGTTGTGTCTAATGCGGACTAAAACAGTCGCAACTATTACAGCTATATCTTTACACTGTGCTCACCAACGTCATCTGTGTTGCAACAAATATCTGACTCGCACTTACGTGCAACACACCCAAGCGCTACAAAGACTTCACGCTAAATGCTGCCTGTCTAATCTCAGTTATTTTCTTCGCTTCTAATTGAGGAAAAGCAGCCCTGTGAAGCCAGATTTCCTTCTCTAAAACACCTATTCTTCCTAAATACAAACCAAATACCCTGCATTTGCCCACCCTAGCGATGCCGAGTTCGACTTTATAACGGACTGCAAACAATATCCTTACAGCTAATTTATCGACACATTTCGGGCTATCTGGTTTGATTACAGTGAATGAAAAAGACCAGATCAAGTGAGTTGTCGACTGGTCATTCAGGCGTGATCAACTGAAGAATATTTCAAGTTGTTGCGCAATGCCTGAACTTTTTTATAGGTACAAGTTTTGGGAAGATGTTTATGAATTTTTCGCACGTATTGGAATTAAGGAAACCAGCCCATCGATCACGCTTCATTTTTTCAGCGCTGATCGTCATGGTGCTTGTGTCCAGCTTGCCGTTTACTGCATTTGCAGCACCGCACACGCAAGATACTCCTCCAGCTACTAAACAGCCAATCGATCCGAACGCAGTTAATCCAAATCGATGTTTTGCGGTCTCTGATGGTTACATTGACGACAATGGCAATCAGATCCAAGATGGAGATGCAGAAGACACACTCGCGTTCCTCAATCGGATTACTGGCAACACAGACTCAATTACAACGTTCTTTCCAAATACAGGAACATTCAATATTGAGGCCATCGCATTCCGTAATGGTGCGAGCCCCCTCTACGCTGCAGATGCTGGTCGCATCGGTGCGCTAGATTTGAACAGTGGCGCATTCACATTTGTTGGCGACGTGGGGACCGCAAGCGATGGATACACGTTCCGCGATATTGACAGCTTGTCATGGGATGTCACAACCGCCCGCCTTTACGGTGTTGAACGTGTGGTACCGGGTGCAGATCGCTTAGTCCGCCTTGATCCAGGTAACGGTTCATTAGTCGCTGGCGAATTCAACGGCGCGGATTATGTCGAAGTCCAACCACAAAACGGATACCCAGACGTTGACGACATTGCTATCGATCCAGTCACAGGTGTGATGTATGCAATCCAAAATCGTGATGGTGGCCCAAGCCAACTTTCAATTTTGGATCAGACAACAGGTGAAACGCTCACCGTTGGGAGCTTCACCCGTGCAGACTCAGGCGCAATCATTTCTGACATGGAAGGCCTAAGTTTCTACAACGACGGTCAGCTCTACGGCACAACAGGGAAAGCCTTTGAAGATCGCAACGTCCTGTGGCAAATCAATGAAGAAACCGCAGTTGCTACGCTCATTGGCGAATTTACGCAACGCCTAGTTGACGTTGAAGCCTCAGACTGTTTGACTGCGCCAGGTTTCCTCGCCATTGAAAAACAAACCAACGGCGTTGACGCCGATGCTATTCCAGGCGTTGTTGTTGCAGTAGACGAGCCAGTCCAATGGGACTACATTGTTCGCAACACTGGTGGCGTCACCATCAATGACATTGTCGTTGTGGATGACCAAGAAGGTAACGTCTGTCAAATCCCAAGCTTGGCACCTGGTCAAAGCAATGCTGAAGTAGGCGTTGAATGTACCTTGAGTGGCACAGCGATCCGTGGCCAATACTCAAATACCGCGACAGCGAATGGGACTGGCGATGATGACATCAACTATTCAGGCACTGACACAAGCAACTACTTTGGCGTAATTCCAATTGCAATTGGTGACTACGTCTGGCGTGACACCAACGCAAACGGCATTCAAGATCCTTTTGAAGTTGGCGTTGTCAATGCTACTGTCAAAATCTTCCAGCCGGATGGCACGCTCGTCGCCGAAACAACAACCAATGAAAACGGCTTCTACGTATTTGACGCGTTAGTGCCCGGCGACTACTTCTTAGAATTCGAGCTACCAGCTGGCTTTGACGGGTTTACCCAACCAAACCAAACAGATGGCGAACCAGAAAGTGACGCCCGCGACAGCGATGCTGATCCAGACACTGGCCGCACTGAAATTTTCACGCTTGCCGAAGAAGGCATTTCTGACTTCACTTGGGACGCTGGCGTTCTTGGTGACGGACTACCAGCAACGCTAGGTAACTTCGTCTGGGAAGACCGCAATAACAATGGCGTTCAAGACGAAGGTGAACCGGGTATTGCTGACGTTACGGTTGAACTGTATCAAAGCAGTGGTGAATTACTAGACACCATGACAACCGATGAAAACGGGATGTACCTGTGGGACGACCTCAGCGCTGGTGACTATAGCTTGCGTTTCGTCTTACCAGAAGGATATGAAAGCTTTGCAGCCCCCAACCAAGGTGACAGTGACGAAACAGATAGTGACCCTGATCCTGACACTGGGCAAACTACCATCATTGCACTGAGCGCTGGTGAAGAAGATCTGACTTGGGATGCTGGTATTTATCGTCAAACAGGAGCAATTAGCGGATCAGTTGTTGAAGACGCAAACCGCGACAATGCCCTTGACGAAGGTGATACCCCACTCGACGGCATCCGCGTAATTTTGTTAGACGCTGACGAAAACGTTGTGGACAGTACCACGTCAGACGAAAACGGCAATTATGAATTTGAAAACTTGCCACCAGGTGACTACATCATCACCTTAGATGAAGACACAATCCCTGAAAATCTGGTCCCGTCTTTCGACCGTGACGACACTGCAGACAATCGCACCGCGGTGCCTCTGACCGCTGGCGAGGCCGTGGACGACGCTAACTTTGGGCTAGCTTCTATTGGCGCCGCGCTAGGTGACATGGTCTTCCTAGACCTAAATGAAGATGGCGTTATGGATGATGGTGAACCTGGTGTCGCCAACATTACAGTTGAATTATTAGATGAAGATGGCGAAGTTGTAGAGGAAACAACCACTGACAACTTAGGTAAATACGAATTCACAGATTTAGCACCAGCGACTTACCGTGTCCGCTTCAGCTTACCGGATGGTAATTTCTTTAGTCCACAAGATCAGGGCGCAGATGATGCTCTCGATAGCGACGTAGACCCAACCACTGGCGAAACGGGCGACATTGTCTTGTCAGACGGCGCCGACGACCGTACTAACGACGCAGGGATCTTCTCGCAAGCCCCAGCGGTCGATATCACAAAAACAATTTTGGCAGGCGCAGAAACCTCAGCAGCATGTCCAGGGTCAGAAGACTTAGTCGCACGCATCGGCGACACGGTAACCTTCTGTTTCGTAATTCAAAACACTGGCAACACTTACCTGACTGATTTGCAGCTTGTTGACGAACTGCTTGATATTGATATCGATATTACCGAAGCTGGCCTTGATGGCGCCGCATTAGCCCCATCTGGCAACGTCAGCTATGCCCAAACAGTAACGCTGACAGAAGCGATGCTGACAGCAGACACCGACAATGATGATGACAAAATCACCAATGTGGCGCGTGTCACTGGGCAAGTCTCAGACCCTGAAGGCAACCCAACAGATGATGATCCAGTTGAAGACGACGATAGTGCCGTTGTAGACGTTGATCAGACAGTAACGGTGGACGGCTTTGTTTTCAATGACCGCGATGCAGACGGCATCCGTGATGAAGGCGAAGAAGGTCTGGAAGACATTTTGGTCTCCTTGCTTGATGATAATGACGAGGTCGTTGGAACAACGACAACGGACAACACAGGCTACTTCATCTTTGATGACCTGCCTGCTGGTAACTACTCTGTCCGTGTCGAAGGTCCAACCGACTCACGCTTTAGCCCTCAAGACCAAGGCGATGACGAAGACAACGATAGTGACGTTGACCCTGAAGACGGAACAAGCTCGCAAGTCACGGTCGACCCTGAAAACGACACTGCCACCATTGGCGCTGGGGTTATTTTCGACAACCCTGAGCTCTCAATTGACAAGACCGTTCGCGCTGGTGAAGGAGATGCCAGCAATTGTCCGGGCACAGAAACGCTAACCGCCCAAGTTGGTGATACCGTTACCTATTGTTTCCGCATCAGCAATACAGGTAACACCTACTTCACAAACGTTAGCTTTGACGACCCACTACTAGACCTAGACGTTGATATTTCAAGCGAAGTTTTGGAAGACGTCCCATTGGCACCAGGTGCATCTGTTACTTATGCATTGCAAACACCATTGCAACAAGATTGGCTCACTGGTGACAACGACAATAATGACAATCGCATTACCAATTCAGCCACGCTGACTGGCACACCGGCAACAAACACCGGCACAACACTTGGCGATCCGGTAACAGACACTGACACAGCCGTTGTGGACATTCCACCAACTGCCTTGGGTGACTTTGTCTGGGAAGACACTGACGGTGATGGTGTCCAAGACGACAACGAACCCGGTGTTGATGACGTCAATGTCATGCTTTTAGACGAAGACGGCGACATGATTGCGCAAACCAGCACAGACAGTAACGGTCGTTACTTCTTTGAAGACCTTGTTGCTGGCACTTACATGCTGAAATTCACAGCGCCGAATGGCTTCACTTTTATCAATCCAGATCAAGGTGACAACGACAAAGACGACAGTGATGTTGACCCTGCGACTGGCAAGATTAACAACATCACGCTGCGTGACGGCGAAATTGATGATGATCAAGATGCCGGCCTTGTTCGTGATGCCAACATCAATGGGCGTGTCTTTGACGATGCAAACGGCAATGGTATCCGTGATCTAAATGAAGATCCAATCGGCAATGCAACTGTTGAATTGCTAGATGAAGATGGCGACATTGTCGCCACCACCACCACGGATACAACTGGTCGTTACGCCTTCTCAGACATAGCGCCAGGCGAATACTTTGTCCGTTTCCGCACACTAGATGGATTGGAATTCACCATTCGTAACGCTGGAAACGACGACTCTAAAGACAGCGATGCTGACCCTAGCACTGGTGTTACGGAGCAATTCAGCGTCAATTCTGGTCAGGGTGTAGACGACGTGGATGCCGGGTTCATTCGCCCTAGCACCATTCGTGGTGTGGCCTTTGATGACCGTGACGCAGATGGCATCCGCGACACGGGTGAACCTAACCTGAGCGACATTGTTGTTCGCTTAGTTCGCCCAGACGGATCAATTGTAGAAAGCACGACAACCGATCAAAACGGCAATTACGAATTCACTGGGCTTACTCCAGGTAATTACTTCGTTCGCTTTGAAACGCGTGACGGCTATACATTTACATTGAAAGACCGTGGCAGTGACGACACCGATAGCGACGTTGACCCAACAAATGGGCAAACCGATCCAGTGCCAGTTGGTTCTGGAGAAACCATCAGCAATGTAGACAGCGGCTTCTACCGCCCTGCTAGCTTTGACGGCAACGTCTTCCGTGACGCAGACCGTGATGGTATTTTCCGTGGCGCAGACACTGTCCTCGGTAATTACGAAGTTCGCTTGCTGGACAGCAACGGCAGCATCATTGCCTCTACGCGGACAGACGGTGCAGGCAACTACAGCTTTGCAAACTTACGCCCTGGGAATTACCAAGTCGAAGTTGCACGCAACTTGCCTGACCGTGAAGCATTTAGTCCGGCCAATCAGGGTGGCGATGACACGATTGACAGTGACTTTGATAATCGTGGTCGGGTAGGGATTGAATTGCGCTCAGGCGACAGCATTTCAGATGTCGATGCTGGCATCACACTTGAAGACACGCCAGCCCCGACAGCAACACCAACGCAGATTCCATCACAGGTCGCAGGGGTCAACCTGTCTGCGCCTACACTCAACAAGCGTGTGATTAGCGGCGGCGGCGTTGGTTCAAGCGTCAATGCAGAGCAAGCTGGCACCGAGATTGTCTATGAAATCAGCTTTACCAATCAGAACTCAGCGTCCATCACAGACGTTATTGTTCAAGATCGTTTAGCACCAGAAACCGAATACATCAGCGCGACATCAAGCCGCGGCACTGTCAGCTACGATGCTGCTAGCCATACGCTAACCGCCAATGGCGGCACTGTTGCCGCCAATGAACGCTTTGTTGTCACCGTTCGCGCAAAAATCAAAGACAACATCCCAACCGGAACAATCATCCGTAACACTGCTACGCTTTCAAGTAGCGCAGGTGGCGCAACATCTAATGAAGTTCGCACCACAGTTGCAGCACTACGTATTCCGGAAACCGGCCATGAAACCTTTGCCTTTGTGCAATGGTGGGCCCTTCTCATTGTGGTTACCGTTGGTACAGGTCTTAGTCTGTTCTTGCATCGCAAGTTTAACAGACGCCTGAACTAGCGTTTCCGTTACCTCATTCAACTCAAAAAAGGCAGCTTCGGCTGTCTTTTTTGATTCCCAGCAAAGTTCAGCTTTAGCTTGATGCACGTTCTATTGTAAAGAACCAAATATTGACAATTGCCTTAATTTATCCTCGATATTTTCTAAATGTTTGAAAGTTTGTATTTGGTTATATTTATTATGTAATTAGTTGAAGTAATGGTAATAACGCACAGAAAGTAATCGGGAAATATTGGTATGAGACTTAGATGGTATATGAGCGTCATCGCGCTCCTTTTGGGCGCCTTTGGGGCATTTAGCGTAGCGCAAGCAAGCTATGCACAAGAAACAGATCCACAAACAAACATTTTGATTGCCATCAACGGCCATCGCGCCCAGCTTGGCTTGCCAGCATTGACAATCAACCCACAGTTGAACAACTTGGCTAACGTTCGGTCACAAGACATGGTGACCCGACACTATTTCAGCCACTACGATCCAGCAAACGGCCAATTGGTCATTTTGCCACTGGCGCGAAATAACGGGTTTTATTCTTACTTTGGAGAAAACCTAGGCCGCACAACAGCACAATATAACCAAATTGATGATCAACTGTTCCCCGCCTGGATGAACAGTCCAGCGCACAAGGCCAACATTGAAGCCGGCCAATTCAACCAAGTTGGAATTGGTACTGCATATGACAATGCAACAGGACACTGGGTGGTTACACTCTTGTTCTCTGGCTAGACTACAGAAATGCTCAAAGCAAAGCGTCACAAAATTGTGGCGCTTTTTTGATTCTGAAACTCCACACCCAGCAAGCGCATCGCGCTAAAATAAGACTGTGGAACATCAAATACCGCCCCGCTCTGCCGTACTAGATACGCCTTACGACCAGCACGGCGCCCCAGACTTTCAAGAACTCAATGCAAAAGGCTGGCAGCCAGAAGATGTCTTAGACTTCAGCGTCAACTCAAATCCGTTTGGTCCCCTCGCAGCAATTACGCACAAACTCAGTACAGTTGACATAAGTCGCTATCCTGACCGCGACTGTCTGGCATTGCGCAATGCGCTTAGCCACGCACGCAGCCCGCAAATTACGCCAGAACACATCATTGTCACCAATGGCACGGCAGAGTTGATCACGCTAATAGCCAATGTTTATCTCTTACCAACAGACAAGGTGTTGATCTGCGCGCCAACATTTGGCGAATATGCGCGGGCATGCAAATTACAAGGGGCAACTGTTAGCGCCTATTTTGCAAAGCGCGAAAATAACTTCCAGTTTGATTTAGCAAGCATTAGCACCACTCTCACTGAAACAACGCCAAAGCTCTGTTTTATTTGCAATCCAAATAATCCAACCGGGCAAGTCATTCCAACCAAGCAATTGCTTTCATTGGCAGCTGAGCACCCACAGACCTTGTTCGTTATTGATGAAGCTTATGCCAATTTCGCAACTGATTTTCAGCGCTTTGAAGACATTACACAGCGCAATATTATTGCAATGTGTTCTATGACCAAAGATGTCGCCATCGCTGGCATTCGGCTGGGCTATGGTGTCGCACATCCAGAAATTATTCAGGCCTTGTCTCTGGCACGTGCGCCATGGAGCGTAAACAGTCTGGCGCAAGCGATTGGTGTTGAAGCTATGCAACAATGGCCTCATATTTGGATCCAGCTACAGCAATTACAACGCTACAAAACTGAGCTAGCACAATCCATTATCAGGCTAGGCTATAGCGTTATCCCCAGCGAAACAAATTACTTTTTAGTTCATGTTGGCAACGCAGAAAAATGTCGAGCTGCACTCATGCAGCGCCAGATTCAAGTCCGCGATTGCACATCATTTGGCTTGTCTGAATTTATTCGGATAGCCAGTCGATTACCAGAAGAAAACGAAAAATTGATTGCCGCGCTTGCCACCTATAAAAGAGAGTGTCTATGCTAAATCGCCAGCTAATTTACTTATGTTGTCTCTTCTTTCTAGCGGCATGCAGTTCGCCACCAACAGCAGACATACCGCCAACAGAAGTCTCAGTAACAACCAACGTAAGCGCAAATGTAACGGCTGTAAATACATCTGGCGCAGACAATGCGATGACTTTTAGTGTCACAATTGAAAGCCCAGATACTGGCTGCGATTCCTATGCAGACTGGTGGGAAGTAGTAGATTTGGACGGCAATTTGCGTTATCGCCGCATTCTCGCCCACAGCCACGTTGATGAGCAACCTTTCACCCGCTCAGGCGGTCCAGTTACTGTAGCGCCTAATGAACAAGTGCTCGTTCGGGCGCACATGAACACCGGCGGCTACGGACAAGCAATGCTCGGCACTATTCAAGACGGCTTCCAAAACACAAACGATTATGAAGGTTTTGCGTCAGAAATAGAAACAATAGACCCGCAACCTGCCAATTGTGCATTCTAACAATCATATGGAATTCCCCAACACATTACCTGAGAAATTTGCGAACTTTGAATTCAATGGCCGGAAGCTAATGTGGCCACCACCCTGCTTCTTAGATTTCAACGCAAGCATTGTCAATCTTGATCTAGAAGCACAAACATTACGTGTGTGCTTCCCAAACGCTGAAAGGTTACATAATCCGGCAGGAATTATTCAAGGTGGCAATCTGATTGCCATGATGGACAATACCGTTGGACCGTTGAGTTATTTGGTTGCACCACCGAGCACCACAACGCAATTAAATGCAACCTTCCTAAGACCGGCATTGCCAGAGTATAATTATGTCGAAGTGCTCGGGGAAGTTACACATCAAACAAAAAATCAGATTTTTCTGAAAGCAACTGTGTACTCACCAAGTGAAAAAATCATCGCATTTGGACATGCATCATGCCGAATGTATTGACTTCAAAATTGGTACCCCCAATTTCTTGACAAGCGATTTTGAGTTGCATACAATATGGGTCGGTTGCTACACAGCTGGTTAGCCGAGGTAGCTCAGTTGGTAGAGCAACGCACTGAAAATGCGTGGGTCCCCAGTTCAAGTCTGGGCCTCGGCACCATTGGCTGGTTAGTTAGTTATGTTAGTAAGCGGGCGTGGCTCAGTGGTAGAGCATCTCCTTGCCAAGGAGAGGGTCACGAGTTCGAATCTCGTCGCCCGCTCAAAAAAGCAGGTGGAAGTCCATCTGCTTTTTTTATACCGGCGACGTGGCCGAGGGGTTAGGCAGAGGCCTGCAAAGCCTTGTACAGCGGTTCGAATCCGCTCGTCGCCTCAAAAACGATCTTGTTATGCAAGATCGTTTTTTGTTTAACACTATGTCTATGCGGTCAACGCTATAATTAGAGCAATGAATCTTGCTGAACAATTTCAGAGCTACTTTCGCCGCGGTGAAAAAGAAAAAAGCAAATACGACCACCTGAATGGTCAAAAGATTGACTACGCTTATTCAATTTTTTGGACCAAAATTGCACGCGAATGGGACACAGACCGAAAAGCCCTAATGGCCGAACGCGTCGATGCCCTAATTGCGTCACCAGAGTTTCAAAACAACCCACTAAAACGCGTGTACTTTATTGAAGACCTAGATGAGTTTGAGCACGCTGGCGCAAGCTTACTAGCTCTACAAAAAGTCCTCGCCGCTTTCCGCAATCTTGAGTAACGTTGTGACACAACCCTATAG
>JAHDBS010000140.1 GCA_020630225.1 Anaerolineales bacterium
ATATTGCGCTATTTGACACCTGCTGGCTTAGCTCTCATTTGGTGGGGCTATTTCGGGCCGTGGATCTCCCACCAAGCCGCATCTTTGCGACTGAGTGGTTATATGCTCTCTGAGTGGGTAAGTATTCTGCCCGAAGTGCGTACTGGCGCTGCGCCATTTACAAAACCGCATTTCATACTGCCACTGTTGCTTGTGATGGCACTGACTGCCACCATTGTCTCTAGAGATGGCACAAAACAGCTATCTCGCTGGCGCTGGGGTGTCATCGTGGCAATGCTGATCTTCTCGGTATATTTACTCCTTGTTGACCCTTCAATCATTTTCTTACGCTCCGATGCCACTATGCAACTGGTTGTTTGGTGGTTTGGTGGCGCTTGGCTTGCAATTGGCCTTATCCTGCTCTTTAACTGGGACGGCAGCAGCAAAAATTGGAATCTATTGCTGCAAATTGGGATTGCTGCAGGCCTGATGTGGCTCAATTGGTGGCTGATCACAAACGTCATGCCGTGGATTATTGGGCTCTTCAATATGACTCCACCAATTGGTAATGGCTGGATCATGTCCCAAGTAGGCGCCGGGCTTTTAGTCATCAATGCCTTCATCCAACGTATTCAAATCCGGCGCGAAATGAACGCAGCCGCAAAATAAACCACGCCCTCATCATGACGTCTGGCGCTGCGGCGATCGAGTTTTTATTAGAAAGCGGCATGATGAAACGCTTACCGCGCGTGGGTTGGCTACAGCGCGGTGTCATGCCCGCAGAAAGCTTAGCGGACCATTCTTACCGCGTTGCGCTGTTTGCTATGGTTATTGCAGACGTTGTCGCTAAAGACATGCAAGTGGATACAGAGCGCGTTCTCCGCTTGGCCCTTATTCACGACCTTGCAGAAACCCGTTTTGGAGATCTGCCTGCCCCCGCCAAACGCTATTTGCCAGCAAATGCCAAGACCAAGGCTGAGCAACAGGCATTTGAAGACATGACGAATCCGTTAGACGGCTTGTCTAATTATTATCAATCGCTGCTACACGAAGAGATTACAGCGGAAACTATTGAAAGCCGGATCGTAAAAGCGGCTGATCGCTTAGAATTGCTGCTACAAGCTGTTGAATATGAACTTGCCGGGAATCAGCTTGTGGCTGACTTTTGGGACTCTTCCAAGCCTGTAACTTTTACGGCATTGCACCCATTTGTTCACGAGATGTACATCGCCATTCAATCTCGGCGTCCAACCTAATGAGCCTTCTAACTGCACCACCTGCCGAGCGTTTCAAACTGCGCTCCGCAATTCATTTATTTTTTATTCGTGACGGCGAAATTTTGCTGCTGCGCCGCTTCAACACGGGATATGAAGATGGAAACTACAGCGTTCCGGCTGGTCATTTAGAAGCAAATGAGGAAGTCCGTGAAGCAGGCGCACGTGAAGCGCTAGAAGAAACAGGCGTACATGTAACGTCACAAGACATTCAAATTGTGGGCGTCATGCACCGTCGGTCGGATCAAGAACGCATCGATTGGTTTGCGCTCGTGCACGACTGGCAAGGCGACATTTACAACGCCGAACCCAACAAATGCGATGACCTGAGTTGGTATGACTTAGACGCCCTGCCAGACAATATGGTGCCATACGTGCGCCACGCCTTGCATAACTATCAGAGCGGCATTCCATTTGATAGCTTTGGCTGGTAACCCATGGACTTAAAAGGCAAAAATGTACTGCTAACAGGCGGCTCACGCGGGCTAGGCCCTGTCATCGCAAAAGCGCTCATCGACGAAGGCTGCCATATTGCCATTACCGCACGCAGTCAGGACAGTTTGAATACTGTTGCTGAATCTCTTCGTGCTGGTGGCGCAACCGTTGTGGCGGTTCAAGCTGACATCAACAATGCGGACAATCGCAAGCTGTTAGTAGACATTGTGACCCAAAAACTCGGCCAGATTGACATCCTCGTCAACAATGCAGGGGTCGAAACAGCAGGCGCCTATCATAAGCACACTGCAGAAGAAATTGACCTCACCATCACCACTAATGTTGCGAGCCCAATGCACTTGGCACGCATGGTGTTGCCTGGCATGCTTGAACGTGGAAGTGGCCACATTGTTAATTTAGGGTCGCTTGCTGGCAAGCAAGGATCAGCCTACGATGCAATGTATTCGGGTACCAAAGCAGCCATGATTGAATGGACTCGCGGGCTGCGGTCAGAATTACAAGACACTGGTGTCAGCGCATCTGTCGTCGCTCCAGGGTATGTCTCAGATGTTGGCATGTTTGCGAGCTTTGGCGTCAAGCCCCCTGTCCTAATGGGGCAATCTAAGCCGGTTGCGGTAGCCAAGGCTGTTGTGACTGCCATCAAGAAAGACAAGTTTGAAATTTTAGTTAACCCATTGCCAGTGCGGCCACTACTCGCCTTAGATATGCTGTTCCCCTTTGTAGGTCCAATGTTTATGCGGTTAGCTGGGGTGAAAAAGTTACAGAAAGAGAAAGTTGGGGAAGCCTGATATTGTCTGAGCACGCGTGCTCACATCTCCTGCTAACCTCTCTGAAAAGCGACATAATTAGCTTATGTTGCGAAAAAGACCCATTCCCATCAAACCGCAAGCAGGCCAAGAATCTGTTTGGGATTATCCACGCCCCCCGCGCCTAGAAAAAACGAATAAATCTATTCAGGTGTACTTCAATGGTGTTTGTATTATCGACACCCAGGGTGCCTACCGCGTGTTGGAAACTAGCCATCCGCCTAGCTATTATTTGCCGCCAGCCGATATTCAAATGCAATACTTCAAGCCAGCAGTAGGAAAATCGATTTGCGAATGGAAAGGTCAGGCTAATTACTATTCCATCGTCATTGGTGACAAGACTGCCGAGCGCGTTGCATGGGCCTATCCACGCCCAACGTCTGAGTTTGCGGTAATCAAGGACTATATTGCGCTTTATCCAGCACTGATGGACAAATGCGTTGTGAATGGAGAAATTGTGCAGCCACAACCGGGGGAATTCTATGGCGGTTGGGTGACAAGTGATGTAGTTGGCCCATTCAAAGGTATCCCTGGGTCTTGGGGATGGTAAACAACGCTAGGCAACAACGAAGCGCGCAATAATAGTCAGGTAAGCAATGCCAAGCACTAAAATAACCGTCCCTGTGCGCTGCAAGCGCCCTGTCTCACGCGCTTTTCCTAAAGACCGATGGATCAGAATTGGCAACGCAAGACACGCCATTGGCAACATATAAAGCGGCATAATCTGCCAGATCAGACCGCAAGCGAGTACGGTCACGACAACAACGCTAACAAGTTGCAGTAGCTTGTTTGAGACTGGCCGCCCAACTAAGACGGTAAAGCTGTTGCCATTGGCTTTATCCACTTCATAGTCTCGCAATTGTTGTTCCAACTGCGCACTTAGTGACGCTAGGAGTAGCAAGCTGTAAATCAGCCAGTCCACTGGCAACCAAGGTAACCCCAGTAACAGCATAAATACTAAGTAAGGATAGCTTTCGACAAAAAGCATATGACTTAGTAAGTCCCACCCTGGTCGATATTTGAAACGAATAGGAGGGGCTGAGTAAGCCCACATCGCAAAGATCGAAAGCCCGAAAATTGGTACGCCCCAAGGGCTATACTGCGCAAAAATCCAAAGAACAACGCAGAACGTTGTCCCAAAAAGCACACCAGCTTTCCAATGTGGCCACTCCGCTAATGCAAAGAAGTTTCTGTCCCGTTTTTTAGGATCAGTAGCATCATCCGGTGCATCAAAGTAATCATTAAGCGCAAACCCCATCCAATAGCCGAGGGCTGTGCCACCAGCTAAGAGCCACGCTCGGCCTGAAAATTCGGCGTGAAATAACATCGCCATAAAACAGATACCGAACGTAACGCCCCACGCGTCACCATGATTGAAGAGTAGCCACTTTAGTTTTGTCATGTTAGCGATTTGAAATGAGCCAAGATTTGTGGATGAATAGCAGGATTGGCCGCAAGTAAACTAACACGTTCTTGGATGAATAGTGGCGAGCCGTCCAACATAGACAACACAGCACCTGCTTCAGCAGCAATTAACATCCCCGCTGCAATGTCCCAACTGTTCAAAAATTGTTCCCAATAGCCTTCAGCACGCCCCGCAGCAACATAGCACAAATCTAAAGCAGCCGAGCCAATTCGGCGAACACCTTGCGCATGATCCAACATCAGTGTGATTTCAGAGTAATTATTGTTTTTAGGATTGCTGCGATCGTACGGAAACCCTGTAATCAATAAACTACGCTCAAGCTGTTTTTCCGGAGTGACCTGCAAACGTTGGGCTGTTACCAAGCGATTGGTCAAGTACGCACCATTTCCAGTGATCGCCCAAAACAATTCCTCCCCAATCGGGTCGTAAATCATGCCAACAAGTGGGGCTTTGCCGTCGTAAAGTGCCATGCTGATGCAAAATGGCGCCAAGCCATGCGCAAAATTAGTTGTGCCGTCAATTGGGTCAAGGTACCACTGTAAAGCGCTCTCTGGACGAATATTGCTGCCTTCTTCACCCACAATGCCATGGGTTGGGAACGCTGCAGTCAATCGCTCTACTAAAAATGTCTCGCACTGTTTGTCATATTGCGTAACCCAGTCATTCTCATTGCTCTTTGTTTCAATCCGAATATCTGAGCGAAAGCCAGCGCGCAGCAAGTCACCAGCCTCATGAATGATTGTTTCACAACGGGCGCGAATTACTTGCAACTCATGTATATCTAAAGTTTTTGATTTCATGTCTATTTGTGGACAACTGTCTTTACCGAGTTGTATAAATCCTTTGAAGAATATCCGTTTCTTGATTTTATTGAGATCAAGTCAACGCAGTTAGTAATGTCTTTGGTTAGATTTTGTATACCTTTGGTTTGAAAAAAGTTATAATATCAAAATTCAACCGAAAGTTTCGCAAAATTAGCTGGGCAGAAACCTCGTTATTATGGTACTATCGAAAATAGCCTAAAGCGGCTTAGGTATTTATATCCGCGAATTGCAACAGTGACGTGGACAAATTACCTTACGGTTTGTGCAATTATTGTGAATTTTTATCTATAACGAGTTGTAATAACCGTTCATGCATAAGTAATCGGGAGGTTTATGCAATGAATGAGAATATTGAAAAGGCCCAAAGCGAGAACAGTAGTATGAGTTCAGAGCCAAGCTCCAGCCATGATTGGCGCACTAAACGGCGCCTCCAAGCTTGGGAATTAAAGGAAAAAGGATGGTCCCAACGCCAAATTGCGGCTGAATTAGATGTCTCCGAAGGCGCAGTCAGTCAATGGTTTAAGCGTGCAAAAAGCCATGGTGTCAATGCACTGATGCCAAAGTCTGGTCGACGTAATCGTCAGGCTCTGAGTCTCAACCAACTACAACGCTTGGCCGATTGTATCGAATTTGGCGCATCTGCCTTTGGTTTCGATGACAATTCTTGGACCCGCGATCGATTTTGCTGGCTAATTGAAAATAAATTCAATATCAAAATTGAAGAAGAAGACATTGCCGACTTCGACGAAGACTAACATTTCAGCAAAACAAAGACGCAACGAAAACACCCTGCTATCGCGGGGTGTTTTTATTTTGGGCAGTTTTATTCCTAAGTGATATAGTCCAATTCACAATTTCACAACCTATACAACACATTTTCATAGGTAGTAAGCCCTATCCGAGGCTAAGCTTTGTGTATGAAACGACAACCAGTACAAGGCTTGCATCATATTACTGCTGTTGCAAGCAATCCAAATAAAAATATCGCGTTTTATCAAGATGTCCTTGGCCAGCGTCTCGTAAAACGCACAGTCAATTTTGACGACCCCAAAACATATCATCTCTACTACGGAGACAAAGTAGGCTCACCCGGCACTATTATGACGTTTTTTCCATGGGCACATATGCGCCGAGGCGTCCGTGGTGTTGGAGAAACTGGAGCAACGGGCTATCTCATCCCACCAGATGCGATCCCATTTTGGCAAGAGCGTCTTCGCAACCTTAACATTGAGGCGTCCGCACCGACCACGCGCTTTGGAGAAACCGTCATCTCTTTCGCAGACCCAGATGGAATGCCGCTTGAGCTAATCACTGACAGTGACAACAGCCACATAGACTATTGGGACAATGGTGACATTACAACAGAGCACGCCGTCCGTGGCTTTCAGGGAGTAACGCTTTGGGTCCGCAATGCGGAACCAACAGCCCATGTTCTAACCGAATTACTTGGATTTTCGTTCGTTGGAAAAGAAAAAAATCGTAGTCGCTACCGCGGCGCCTCTACCGCAACTGGACTTTACATTGACCTGTTGGAATTACCAAAAGTAAACCAAGGACGGTTTGGCGCAGGTTCAGTGCACCATATTGCCTTCCGCACCATTGATGATGACGAACAAGCCGAATATCTAGATCGCCTGCGGTTGGCAGGGCTAAATGTAACGCCAGTGCAAGACCGCCAATATTTTCACTCTATCTATTTTCGGGAACCAAACGGCGTCTTATTTGAAATCGCAACCGATGCACCCGGTTTTCTATACGATGAACCAGTAGATGACCTTGGAAAAACGCTGAAATTACCTAGTTGGCTAGAACCGCACCGTACTGAGATTGAGCGTCTCGTGCCAGAACTCGACATGGATAAACCCGTATGACAATAAATGGACCGCACCAAAACCCAACTGTCTATAGTGCTGGCACACCCTTAGCCGATGCAAACAGCGCCATGATCTTGATCCATGGCCGTGGTGCAACAGCACAGAGCATCCTACCGCTTGGACAACAGTTCAACGCCAAAGATATGGCCTTGCTTGCACCACAAGCGCGAGGGAACCAATGGTATCCATTCAGCTTTCTAAATCCCATGCAAGACAATCAGCCGGGGATTGATTCCGCAATGCAAATGCTGGCAGACTTAGTCGCACATGTTGAAGCTGCGGGCATCGCAACAAACAAAATCGTGATTGGTGGCTTTTCCCAAGGGGCCTGCGTCAGCGCAGAGTTTATGGCCCGCAACGCCAAACGCTATGGCGGCTTACTCGTCTTTAGTGGTGGTCTAATCGGTCCGCCCGGTACGTCGCGCGATTACGCGGGCACTTTAGACGGCACGCCCGTTTTCATCGGCTGTAGTGATGTGGACTTCCACATTCCTGTCGAACGCGTTCACGAAACAGCTGATGTCTTAGAAAAGCTGGGGGCGACCGTGAACAAGCAAATTTACCCACAAATGGGGCATACCATTGTTCAAGATGAGCTAAAACAAGCGCAGTTGGTCATCGATAGCCTCCGCGTTGCTTCAGCATAGGCAAACGTTTACAGGGTATGCAGGTTTAGATTACAACTTTCTTACATCAGCCGCGTATTCTATAGATGTAAGCACATACAACATTCTTCTCCTCCTCCTGATGCAACGGCGACCTACATAGGTCGCCGTTCTGCCTTAAACATTTGCTCAGCAAATCAGCATTTCCTACTATCAAATGCGACAGAAGCCAGCTTCCCCCATATAATACAAACATGATAAAAGCTGTAATTTTTGACGTCGGTGGCGTGATGCTTCGCACTGAAGATCGTGCTCCGCGCAATGCTATCGAAGCGCGTCACAATTTAGACGCAGGTGAATCTGAAATTTATGTCTTCAATGGTGTTGAAGGCCAAGCCGCGCAACGTGGCGAGGTCACCATTCATACACTATGGAAATCTGTGAAAGACAAGCTCAATTTGAGCGACGCAGAGTTAGCACAATTCAAAGCTGACTTTTGGGGCGGTGATCGCATGGACTACGCCATGATTGACTATATTCGCAGCCTACGCCCTAAATATAAAACCGCTATCATCAGTAACGCATTTGATGATTTACAAGACGCCCTACATAACGACTACGGCGTCACAGACGCTTTCGATTACATCACCGTATCGGCGATTGAAGGGGTAATGAAGCCGAACGCTCAGATTTTTGAAAGTAACCTACGCCGCTTGCAAGTTGCGCCAAACGAAGCTGTCTTCATTGATGATTTTCAACACAATATCGATGGCGCTGCAGCCGTTGGTATTCACGGCATTCATTACAAAGCTGGCATGGACTTACCAGCAGCATTAGCCAAGTTGGGAGTCACCCCTTGACCCGCATTGACGCACTTTTCATTGCCCCCCACTTAGATGACGCCATCTATTCGTGTGGCGGCACCATTCAACATCTCACGCAAGCCGGCAAATCCGTTGCAATTCTGACAACCTTCGCGGGACCGCCACCAACTGGTGAGCTATCAGACTTTGCGCAACACTTGCACGAACGCTGGGGCAATGCCGACCCAGCCGCAAGAGGCAATCTGGTTGCAGCCCGTCAAAAAGAAGACGTTGCTGCTGCTTGGGCAGTTGGCGCAAGTGCCATCCACATGGAATATCCCGACTGTATCTATCGGCAGGCAAATGGTGAATGGTTGTATGCCAGTGAAGCTGCCATTTTTGAGACTGTTGCAGACGCCGAAGCTGATCTTGTTCAGCAACTCATCGAAGATATTTTCCGCTTGGATGGCGTAGATGATTTCACGCAGTTGTATGCGCCACTTGGCATTGGCAATCATGTCGACCATCAGCTTGTACATCAGGCGCTGTTGCAGTGTGAAGACGTTTTGTTTTACGAAGACTATCCTTACGCTGAAAATGACAAAGCCTTATTACCAATTATTCGCGATAATAACTGGCAGCCGCACTATGTCACGCTCACTGCTGAAGAAATTAGTGCAAAGACAACAGCAATGGCTACCTACAAAAGCCAGCTCACGACATTCTGGACGAACGAAGACCACTTAAATAAAAACGTCGCTGCCTATTGGCAACGACGCGGACGTGCAGAACGTTATTGGAAATTTGTCGGAGCGCTTTACTAGACGCTAACAGCTGTTAGAGCCGCATCATAGACGCCAATAATTTGAGCCGCAATGCTGTCCCAGCTATATTGCTGGGCATATTCGCGCGCTTGACGACCTAAGAGCTCACGATAGTGGTCACGTGACAACAATTCATGGATCGAGGCGGCCAGCGCTTCTGGATCACGTGAGGGCACATGTAGGCCGTTGAAGTCGTGCTTGACCAAGTGCGCCAAGCCGCCTACTTCTGAGGCAATCACAGGTCGCCCCATTGCCATTGCTTCCAACGCCACCATGCCAAAGCTTTCATAGTGCGACGGCATAATAATGATGTCAGCGGCTGAATAGTAATATGGCAGCATCATTTGGTCTTTGGCGCCAACAAACGCTACCTGATTATCTAAGCCGAGCTCATCGGTAATCTGGCGCAACCGGTACATTTCTGAGTCAGGGTCGTCATTCCAAGGGTCACCGCCAACAATCACCACACAGGTGTCTTTGACTGCTTCAGGGTGCCATGCCTCAAGCACGCTCATCGCGCGCAGCAGTGTATCAATCCCCTTCAGGCGCTCAATGCGACCGGCAAACAAGATAAGTTTTTGTCCGCAGTCAACTCCAATTTCAGCCTTAGCTGCAACCTGATCAATCGGCTCAAAGCGCGTAAGATCTACCCCTGGTGACACAATTTCAATGGCTTCTCGCTCAGCCCCATAAAGGTTGATCAGCTGCCACATTTCCGCTTCGGTTGGCGCAACAAGTTTGCTCACCACGTCTGTAATGACATGCGTTTCACCACTTGTGCGACGCGGATCTACTTCTTGAGCAACATCCGTTGCAATGCGGTTTTTCATGTGCCCCAAGGTGTGGAACATCTGCACAACCGGCACCTGATTACCCCAAAGCTCAGTGAGTCGTTCAGCCGTCAATCCAGACAACCAATAATGGCTATGAATAAGGTCGTAGTGCGATTCTTCAGCTTTTACAAAGGCATCAATGCCAAGTGCAAACTCTTCAACATAGTCCGCAACTTCAATTGGACGCAGCGGTTTTTCGGGGCCAGCCGGAATATGGATCACCCGATTGTCATACCCAAGGTCATGCACAACCATTGGCTGACAGTCATCTTGCGACCGCGTAAATACATCAACCCGAATGCCACGCTCACCCAAAGCACGGGTAAGTTCACGGACATACACGTTCATCCCGCCAGTTTTCTTGCCCCCCAACATCGCGAGTGGGCAAGTGTGCATGCTCAACATTGCAATCCGCAAAGGAGGCTTAGATGAAACAGTCATCGTGATTTTCGGTTGTTCAGATAGGGTCGTGGTACACAAAATAAGTATGGTCGTCCAAAGTCGCTACAGCTTCAGTTTCTAAAATTGTAGCCAATTCCAACTGCATGTGCCGTAAGAAGATTCAAATTGAAGCTTAACAACACTTATTTTGATTGTACTGGGCTGAGATCAGAAGAGTGTTAGCGTGATACCGCCGCGCTTA
>JAHDBS010000141.1:0-7712 GCA_020630225.1 Anaerolineales bacterium
CAGCGTCTGTGGCCGGATTCCACGCGTCGTAATCCAGACCATTCACAATGCCGCTTAGCGCCCCTTCTTCGGCGCGCAGCTTGACTAAGTCTTGCAGTCCAGCGCCCATTTCCTCACCGAGGATTTCACTGGCATAGCCTTTACTCACCGCATTGATACGATCAGCATAGTTCAAGCCTAACCCCATCAGGCCATCGCGCGCCCAGTACGGAATACGCTCTACCTGCGCAGGCAGCAATCCTCCACGCGCTAGCGAGGGACCCACATGGTTCATTTGAAACGGCAGGTTATGAATTGTCAGCAAAGACTTTGTGTTTTGCCAAAAAGGCTGGGTTTTACCAATGGTGTCTAACCAGTAAATGGCTGCGGAGGGATGCGCGTCATGGACGTGCAAAATGTCAGGCTGGAACCCAATTTCCTCTGCAAGCTTGAGTGCCATCAGCGCAAAGAAGACAAACTTTGAGCCATCTACGTGCAAATCGCCATATACCTTTTGGTCAGCCCAAACCGGAGAGCCACCAATCAGGTAATAGGGAATGTCGTTGACATCTAATTCCAACGGCATTGAATAGTAATCTGCTTCGTTCCAGCGGATCGATTGGAGCTTATGCACCTTAGGCGCATAGTCTTCGTAGTTGAGCGTCGGGTAATGTGGCAAGAAAATGCGCACATCATGCCCTAACTCGCGGAGCGCAATAGGTAGTGACCCAACCACGTCTCCTAGTCCCCCCACTTTGACAAGCGGTGTGGCTTCTGCAGATAACATCAAGATTTTTAGCGGTTTCACAATTCAGATTGTAGTGGATTTAAACGGAATTTCTACCCAAAGATTAGCGTCAGAAGTTCAGATAATTTGCTCGACTTTCAAAACGCACAGTTAAAACAAAACACCTGAGCATAATGCTCAGGTGTTTTTGGTCATGGCCGTGACATCTAACCTTAGTGCAAAGCACCTCGGAGGAATGTCACGGCCATATGACTACTACAGTCAGATTTCATGAACATCACCTCCTTGTTGTTTAAGATAGCAAGTCAGTGGGCAACGGGTTTACGCTGCCTATACAAAGATTATGGCACTCTTTCAGACACAGCGTCAAATTAAAGAACTATCAGTTTTGTCCAGATTTTGCTTAGCTCTGAACCGTCACCCGCGTGCCATAGTCCGCCCAGAAGAACGCCCAACGGGCCTGATCAGTCGGCATATTGACACAGCCATGGCTCATTGGTGTCCCAAAGTTACTGTGCCAGTACGTCCCATGCAAGCCATAGCCCCGATAAAAATACTGGGTGTATGGCACATTCGAAAGGTCATACACTGGGCAGCAGCCACGCATGCGGGCGCTTTCATAGCGCAAATAGATAGAGTACGTCCCTAACACCGTTGGCGTATGCGCTTTGCCGGTTGAAACCACAACCTGGCGCACCAATTTGTCGCCCTCGTAGGCGTACAGAGTCTGATCTGAAATGTCGACGAGGAAGTACTTTTCATTTGGATAACGCGGATTTGCAGGCGGCGCATTGCTAGCAATTGGCGCAGTAACAGCCGTTGTCCCTGACGCCGGGATCGATAGTGTTTGCCCTACATATACAACAGTAGATGGCAAATTGTTCACCTGCTGAATTACAGGCCATGACACACCATAGCGCGTCCCGATGATATGTAACGTCTCACCGCGTTGCACCACATGCGTTGTACCCGTTGTGGTCTCTGCCACAGGTGCCTCTGTTGGCGCTGGAGCCACAGTCGGTTCTGCGGGCACAGCTGTGGGTTCAACAATCGTTTCTGCTGTTGGCGTGTCTGCGTCCGTACTACCTTCTGCCGCAGGCGCAACCGTAACATTGGATGCAGGGATCAACAAACGCTGACCCGCGTAGACATTGCTGTTCGTCAGTCCATTCGCTTGTTGGATGGTCGTCCACAGCAGGCCATACTTAAGACCAATTTGGAATAGCGTTTCACCTGACTGCACCACGTGATAACGCACGTCTCCCGAGTCTGCGGCAGGTGCTGGCGCGGGGTCTGTTGTTGTCTCAGGGACTGCCGTTGGATCAATTGTGATTGGGGCAGCTTCCGCGCCAGTGGGAATTACTAGCTGTTGCCCCACGTAAATGCGGGTGCCTGTTAGGCCATTCGCCTGCATGATGGCATCGATGGTGACATCATATTTGAGGCTAATTCGAAATAGTGTTTCGCCAGCACTGACCGTGTGAACTTGGTTCGCCAGCACCTGCGGCACCATGACGAAGACAAGCAGCACCAAGCTGAGAAATCCAATAAATTTACGCATCCTATCTACTCCTTCGAAGCGTAGTGGATCTGACCTACCCTAGCTCAGGATCCAATCAACCTTCTTCCTTTAGGATAATGGTTCTTCAACCGATTGCCAACTTTTTTGGCCCACCCTAGCGGATAATCAGCCACACAGACCTGTACCCAGCCATTAGGTAACTTAATCTCAGTCAAATCTTGGCCGCGCAGGTATTGATCTAACTGTGGGTCATCAAGAGCTAAGCTTAGTCTTGCTCCCGCATATAAAGCCGGCTTTGCAACAGCCAGCGCATGCAGCGGTTGAAAATGACTGCGCCCTACCTTGCCCAATTGCAACCCTTTGCGAACCACATATAACCCCTCAGTATCTAGCTGATGGTCTGTGTCCAAATACAAAATGTCACGAAATTGCCGCACGCGCTCACGGATCAATTGCTGGTTGTCTCCAACAAATGGCGCAAGCAAGTCTTCGGTCTTCGTTGGCAGTTTTTGTCGATTTTGCGTCCGCAAGCGTGGAGCATTGCCAACTGCATTGTTCTGCAAAATCGCAATAAAGTGACCCTCGCCGCGCATGCGATGCGGCCAAAGCCGTACGGTCTTTGCTAAGTCTGGATTGGCTGTTTCGCCCCACTCTGGATGCCCAGCATCAAACTCTGGATGCGCCGGTGGTGCGACCAACGAGAACTCTGGAAAATCGACCAGAAACTGTTCAATTTGCTGTTCGTCTTCTTCGGGGCTGAAGGTGCAGGTCGAGTAGACCAAGCGCCCACCGGGTCGGACTAAGTCTGCTGCGGTTGCTAAGATGTTTGTCTGCCGTTGCGCACATGCAGCGACAATCGTGTCACTCCATTCCACAGCGCCCATCTTGCGTAGCATGCCTTCGCCAGAGCAAGGTGCATCGACCAAAACGCGATCAAACACAGCGCCAAAGTGATCTGCCAACTTATCTGGTTCGACACTGGTAACAATAGCGTTGGTCACACCACAGCGTTCAAGGTTCTCAACCAAAAACTTGGCCCGCTTGGGAATAATCTCGTTTGCAATCAGCGTCCCTTTGCCTTGCATCAGCATGGCAAGGTGCGTTGCTTTGCCGCCTGGCGCTGCGCATAAATCCAAGACAAGCTCACCCGGCTGAGGATCTACCAAGTAGCCGACTGCCATCGCGGCGGGGTCTTGACTGTAGTACAAGCCGGCATGGTGAAATGGATGCTTCCCAATTTGCGCATCTCCGTCTAAAAGTTCAACGCCGTGCGGCGCAAAATTGCCCAGCTGCTGCGTGTCAAATGGCAACGCCTCCGCGCCTAAGACCGGGGTTGCCAGCGCATTCATGCGAATACCGCGCACTGGTTCGGCGGCAAGCGCGGCAGTAAATGCCTCGGCCTCAGCACCAAGCAAAGATTGCATCTTTTTGAGAAAATCGAGAGGTAAAGTCAAATCAAGAATTAGAGATATGCGTTCAAACTGGCAGATATGAAGCAAACTACAGAACTCGACACCTTTGTTCAGCGGGTGTTTCCCCACCTACAACAGGAAGATATCGCGTTTGCGCCCTTGCTCCAGTCTGTGCGAAAACAGACGTATCCACGGAAAACAGCCTTACTTAATAGTGGAACACCGTGGACACAGCTATTCTACATTCAGCAAGGTGTCGTGCGTATGTTTTACACCGATCTACGCGGGCGCGATTCGAATAAAGCGTTCTTTGGTGCGGGGCAATGCTTTTGGCCGGTTGTGCCGTCTGACAGACAAGTTGCCAATTTCAATATTGAAGCTATTCAACCCACAACAGTGCTCACCTGCCCCTTTGCAGATTTATATGCCTTTTTCAATTCGTTAGGGCTCTGGGAACGCTTCGCAATGCCCTACGCCGAAGGGTTGCTCGAAGCAAAAATGCAGCGCGAGCACGACTTCCTACTTTTGTCCGCCGAAGACCGTTACAACAAGTTTGTCAAGACCTTTCCGCATTTGCTGGATGCTATTCCGGACTACCACATGGCTTCTTTTCTGGGGATTACCAATGTTTCGTTGTCACGTCTAAAAAAAGAGATTGCGACGCGTCAATCTGAAGATTCTCTGAAGTCGGAAAAGTTTTAACATAGGATAACGACTTTATCGCCTTGTCTCGCTAACCTACTGTCACTGAATAACACCGATGCCGTTCAGTTCAGCTTTTAGGAGACAATGCGATGCCTACAACAAAATTTCAAAACCTGACCTTGACCATCAGCCTGATTGTGCTTGGCATAATGGCGGGCTTTTTCTGGACCTACACCATCAACGTCAATCGTGCGATGTTGCAAGTCGATGGGAAGACATATGCCGTTGTACAATCTCTGTTCAATCAGAATGTGCGTCATTCAATGTTCTTCAGCTTTTATTTCGGTGGGGTTCTCGCACCGCTGATTGCAATTGTTGCAAACTGGAAGTCCTATAAGACCGCCCCATTCTGGCTGATGGTCGCTGCATTTGCGGTGTATCTGGGTGGGGTATTTATTTACACATCAATGGTGAACTTGCCGCTAAATGAAATTACAGAAGCGTGGGATCCAGCCAATGTACCCTCAGACTGGACAACCATCCGCCAAGCGTGGAACGACGCCAACGCCTTCCGAACAATCATGGCGTTTATTGCTTTTGTCGCGAATGCCTTAGCATTGATGTTTAGAGCGAATCAGGCGTCGTAGTGTTTTTATTTTCAGACTATGATTGTAACGATGTTGCGGAGTTACGACGTTACGCAGCACACCGTAACTCCGTAATCTCGCAACATCGAAACCAAAGATTTCATGCCCAAATACGGATCAATCCAAATCGCCGCCGTCGGCAAACTCAAAGCCAAACACTGGAAAGCCGCGCAAGACGACTATGCCAAACGCTTACAACACTACACGAGCTTCAAGCTCACTGAAGTACGTGACTATTACGGTGGCAGTATGCCGGCAACCACTGCTATTGAACGTGAAGGGGAAGCGTTGTTGAAGGCCGCCAGCGGTTCACATCTCGTCTTACTCAGCCCAGAGGGCAAGTCTTATTCAAGTGAAAAACTAGCAAGTTGGCTGCGCCAGCGCATAGAGCAGCATGGCAGTTTAGGGTTTATGATTGGCGGGCCAGTTGGCTTCGCGCCAAGTGTGGAAAGTGCCGCGAAGGAAGCCATTTCACTGTCTGCAATGACCTTCACCCACGAAATGGCGCGGGTGTTATTGATGGAGCAGATTTATAGGGGATTTACGATTTTGAACGGGGAGAAATATCATAAGTAGTAGAGGTATTTTCAATCTTCCCAACTGCCGTACATCGAAAGCACTCCTGTATTGACAACTAAAAGATCTTCATCCGGTGATATTTTCATATCACATATAAAGTGACCTGGTGGCTGCAAACTCTCAACAATTTCCAATGTCTGCACATCGATAAATTTGACAACCGCAATTGGAAAATTGCTTGCATCTGAAACTGCAAAGAAACTACCATCCGGCACCAGCAACACTTTTGGATCTTGAATATCTTTCAATGACCCAACGTATTCAATTTCTGCTTGAGCATCAATTTCATACACATCAATTCGTGTTTCTTTTCTCTCAGGATCACTGAAATACTCTGCATAAAATCGTTTTCCATTCGCAGACATTCCACATCTATCCCACCTCCGAATTTGTTCGACCTCAGCAGTTGCTGTAAGCGAACTCAACACTTGATGCGACCAGTTACGGATTTGAAGTTGGTCGTTGACATGTGTGATGTAAAACTCATCATCAATTGCAGTCAACCTTTCAATTTCACCAAATGGCGTTACAGCTTTATATAAGACTGCAGCGGCAGTAAGCTCTACTTCAAATAAAGCGCCTTTATTCAACGCCAAAAACAAATCACGTTCTGCATTGTAAATTATGTCCAGAGCATCTTTTATTGGATCAACAGCGAACCATTGCTGGGACGGAAGACGTAGCAGCCCACTCTTAAATTCTGTTTCGGATGTTGTTTCAACTTGAATTTGAGCATTAGTTTGCGGGTTTTCAACATTGAAATGCATCCCAACTGCGCCATCAGATCCTTCAATAAAATCGATTTCATCTCCTAAAGAATCCCTATTTCCTTGTAGAAGTGGATAGCGCATACCAGTGTGAACGTCAATCTCCTCTACATATGACTGATTGTCGAAATGTAACCATAGTTTGTTCTGCTCACTTGCAAACACAACATTGTGACTTACAACTGTAGATTCAAAATGCTCGGTTGTTGCTTCAAATTCTTGTCTACCCCAGAATCCATATTCACGGGCATAGTAAACAGCATCATTATTGCTAACAATTTCACCTATGATCGATGGATAGGAACTTGCCCAAAGTCCAGCCACTCTTTCACATGTAGAGAAATCAATTACGATGACAGAATCTGCATAGAAAATACCGTAATCGCCACCTCGAGCTACGTGAGCAAGCCACACAAGCGTTTCATTACTGCAAGGAATACTTGACCGTTCTCCCGTTACCAAATTGATAATCGTGGTATTCACCACAATTGAGTCATCGTTCCAATATTCGAAAGCAAGAATCGCAAGCGTTTCAGGATCTGACAGTTCAAATCTTTGAATACGCTCTTTGGATGCACTATTGATGACATCCATGGCACCATCGCTGTATGCCAAAACTAAAAACTCGCCGGTTTTAGACACCAACATTCTTTCCAACGCTGTAGCATCTGAATCTGGCGGCAACTTGCTCCAAGCTTTTAGCCGGTAGTTAGTGTGTTTGTAGATCTGTCCATCCGAAGCCACAACATAATAATGATTTGACTTGTGATCCCATGCAGCATTCAGAAAAATAGCATCGTTTGGTGCAGGCCAGATATCGACAATTCCCGTGTCTAAACTCCAAGACATAAGATGATCTGCAAACACAGCCTCAATTTTCGACCCGGTATATGCAACTGCTAAATTAGCTTGTGTATTGTGTTGTAGAAACTGATGTTGCTGTTGATTTTTGTAAAAAATAATGCCCGCATTTGTAACAACTCCAAAAGAATCATCGTCTGAAACATTGCTAAAGCGTTGTAAATAGCCAAATTCGATTGACTGAATTCGCCTCAGATTGTCAACTTCTAGCGTATTCAATCGATCAAAGTCAGCTTGAGTAAAATCTTTCCCCCACCATCGATCACTTTCAGATATATCAAATATTTGCGACACCGACGTATTAGGTGATGAACCGCCGCAACCAACTAAGACAAAACTGAGCAAAAAGAGAGGAATTTTGATAGATAGTTTCACGGGGGCATCCATAAGGTTTACATGTGTATCCGTTGCTAGTTTTTAGAATAGCACTTTAGGCTGGCAGGATATTTCAAATCATTTCCGAATTTTGCAACAAAGCAATTCCTTAAAAGAAAACGGCTGAACAAAATTGCTCAGCCGTTTGTTTGTCTAATATTACGCCTCAGCGTCTAC
>JAHDBS010000141.1:7812-10327 GCA_020630225.1 Anaerolineales bacterium
TAAGGCACAAAGTTTTGTAGCTGCATCAGCGCGCCTTGCGTATTGTCATCGCCACTGCCCAAGATTTGGAACTCGTCATTGACTAAGGCAATCCCTTTGCCAATCGACATCACGTCAGACAGCAACTTGCCAGCTTGGCCACCATTGCCATAGACATTGATCTTAATGCCTGGGGCAAGCGCTTCCAAAGCTCTTACTTGTGCTTCAGTTTGCAGTGCAGCCAGTCTTTCATTGTGCTCTTGTTCCATGCGGATTTTTTCAAGCTCAACCAACACCGGGGCTTCTTCATAAAGCTTACTAAGTTGCTGTTGCGCTTCAATTTCAACAGCTTTGATCTTGCGTAAGCGTTCTGCTTCTGCGTCCGCTTGTGCTTGCGAGACCTCGGCTTCTGCCAAGCCTTCAGCACGAGTGACAACAACTTGCTTTTCAGCAATATCCACCCTGGCTGCCGCCACTTCGGCTTCTGCCAACCCGGGCGCAGCAGCTTCTGCACGCGTCGCTTCTGCCCGAATCTTCGCTGCTTGAGCGCGCTTTTCAGTCGCTTCCGACTCAGCATTCGCTTTGATCAGCTCCGCTTGTGTCTGCGCCTCTGTGCGCATGCGCATTGCTTCGGCTTCTGCATTTGCTTCTGTCAAACGCACTTCTTTCGCACGCTCAGCGCGCTTGATTTCAACTTGCGTTTGCGCATCCGTCTTCAACCGCAAGGCTTCGGCTTCGGCTTGTGCTTCTGTGAGCTGGATCTCTTTCATCCGCTCTGCCATTGCCACTTCTTCACGCTGCAAGCGCAATGCTTCCGCTTCTGTCTTGCGGGCTTGGCGCTCAATCGCTTTTTCTTGCTCTAGCGCCATGCGCTCCGCTTCAGTTTGCGTTTGTTGCAATGCAATGGTTGCGTTGGCTTCTGTGCGTTGCAATGCAATTGCGGCTTCACGCTCAGCTTGCAAGCGCGCAAGTTGGGCTTGCTTCAACGCTTCCGCTTCGCCAACGTCTTGCTCTTGCTTTACGCGCCGGAGATCAACAATATTGGCTTGCTCACGCGCAGCTTTGTCACGGTCAATCTGCTTTAGATCAAATTCATGGCGTTGCATCGCAAGCGTTTCTTGTTGCTCTAAGGTTGCAAGCTCAATTTCGCGTTCGCGTTCTAGCCGTTCAGATGCAAGCTTCTTTTCAGTTGCCGCACCAATCGCGGCTTCTTCACGTTGCCGACCTTGATCATCTTGCAACTCAGCCAACTGCTCACGGTTGGTCGCGATGCTCGTTTCCTTACTGACGCGCGCTTCAGATTGCGTCACCAATTTCTGATAAGCCACACCATCAATATTGGTGACTGTTAGTAATGCCAGGTCATAGCCTAGCTCTGACAAAATCTGGTTTACTTTTGGAAACGCAATTTCAGCCAGCTTTTGCCGATTCGCAATGATTTCACCCAGCGGCATTGTCGCTGCGGCAGCAATCAATTCTGCTGTACCAACTTCGGCAATGGTCGTGACCAACCCACGTGCGTCTGTTCCAACACGCTGCGCAGCAATTTCTGACTTCTCTGGCGCTAGCTTTGCGACAGCATGTGCTGAGAGGCGGAAGCTCACGCGTCCGCTATCTAGCATTTCGATCCCAGATCCATTTTGTCCATCAATATTGACGGTAAATGACACTGTCTTGAGCTTGATGACTTGCGTCAAGCGGTTCAGCCAGTAGCGCACTGGCATATTAGCTGCTTGGCCAAAGACTTTACGCTTATTGCCAATTGTGGCCGAGTGGCGCCCGTCCCCCACAACTACGTGAATTTCGTCAGCTGGCACCAAAATGCGGCGACCAATCCCAAATAACCCGCGGGCGCGGTCTGCTTCTGTGCGTAAAACCGCTACACTTGCGTTGACGTCTGTTAATTGTTGTTGTGTCTGTTGGCGAACTTCTCTAATTCTTTGGGCTTGTTCTATTCTTTTTTCATTGCCCTGCTCATTTGTCATGTCTGAACCTCCTGTTTGAACGACATGGATCGCTCGTTGTTGAGCGTTTGTTTTGCTCCCTTTAGGAACTCAGCAAACTAGCCGATATATATCTATGTCGGCTAACCTAATAAATTCCCCCTCAATTTGAAATTCGTATATTTACTCCGCAGAGATCTTGAAAATCCAAAGTTCAACTTTTAAACGCTTTTAAGCAGCTACGAATTCGTTTTATTGTTGTACTTTTATCCAATTGGTAAATTGGGATCTGACAAAGAATTGTTTTATCAACAAGCCGTTTGTCTCGATTTCATTGTATTTCCCAGCGGCCAAAACGCTATCTTGTTTTGTTGGATTGTTGCCGAGTGCTGATTATTTTGCTTGCAATCCGAGATGGTTCGGTAGGTGCACCACTCCATGAATACTTCTGATCCACTTGCTTGACACGCAATTTTTTTTATTCTATATTTGACTCGACCGACGGTCGGTCGGGAGGTTTTATTGACAAACGCACCACAAAATACACGCGCTGAAATATTACAAACTGCGCAGCGCCTATTTTTTGAACGCAG
>JAHDBS010000142.1 GCA_020630225.1 Anaerolineales bacterium
GCTGCAGCATATAAATGCCAGCCGCGACCAACACGCCGATAGTAATTGCTAAGACGATGTCCATTGTGGAACCACGAAGTCACACGAAGCTGCACGAAGGGAGGCTTGGGTGACTTGCTGTGAATAGTACATTCAAAAATTTTTACAGGACGAAGCGTTTGCGTTCAAGCTTCGGGTGACTACCAAAATTTATAAGTAGTCCAACGCGGAGCTTCGTTGCCTTCATGTAGTTCAGTAATTGCGCGTCTTCTATTCTTGTCAAACGCTCAATTGATTTCAATTCAACAATTATTTTGTTGTAAACAACAATGTCCGCTTCGTAATACTTCTGCAAACGCTGATGTTTGTAATGTAAGTTGAGTCGCTTTTTTGACTCAAACGGAATACCACGCGCGGCTAACTCTAATTCGAGAGCCTCATGATATACCGCTTCCAAAAATCCACGTCCTAACACTCGATGCACTTCAATTGCTGCCCCAAATATTTCAAATACTTCTTGTTTATAAAGTAACTCTGAATTACTCAAGACTATCTTCGTGCCTCTTTGTGTGACTTCGTGGTTTAGTCTTCTGCTAGTGAAATCAGAATGATCAATGTCACGCCGATCACAGCGAGATAAACGCCGGTGTCGAATATCCCTGGTGTGCCGAGTTTGCCCAGCACGGGGATTTGGATGCTAAACCATTGGGTCGTCAGGAAAGACTGCCCCATGAACAAGCTAATGAGACCGCTGCCAAGCATTAGCGACAGGCCAATGGCCATGTAGAGCCGACGGCTCATGCGCATGGCGGCCCGGGCTTGTTCTGTGCCTTTGGCAATGATGTAAAGCGCAAAGCCAGCAGCCCCAACAAGACCACCAATAAAACCGCCACCGGGTGCATTGTGACCACGAAACAGCACAAAAATGCTGAATACGATCATCAAAGGAAACAGGAAGCGGGTTGCTGTCCGGAAAAGAAGAGAGAACATAGCCATTTTGTTTGCTGGTTGGTTGGGTTGTTAGTTTGCTGGTTGGTTGGGTTGCTAGTTGATTAGTTTTGAGCCTAGGGTAACCCAAGATCACTAACAAACTAGCCCACTATCCAACTAATTCACTAACTTACTCTTCCGCCTCCTTCTGTGGCACAAGTTTTGTTAGTGCATAAGCGCCAAGCGCAGCGATTACCAATACGACAACTTCTCCCATCGTATCCATGCCGCGGAAGTCAACCAGAATGACGTTAACAACGTTTTCGCCCTTAGCGAGCAAGTAGGTGTTTTCTGAGAAGAAAGGCGTCAGTCGCGATTCGAGTGGGAAGGCGGTGGCCGCCATAATCATCAGGGTGACTAAGGCACCAAGTGCGCCCGCCACAATCGCATCTCTACGATGTTCTAAACGTGTAGAAACCCCAGCAAAGCGTGGCAGCTTATAAATTGCAAGCACAAGCAAGATGACGGACAAGGTTTCAATTGAAAACTGCGTCATTGCCAAGTCTGGGGCACCAAACAGAATATAGAACACCGCGATGACATACCCTACGATCCCGAGGAACGCAATCGATACCATCCGTGAAGAACTAGCAGCTGCGCCAATGGCCGCAATCATCAACATGATGGAGAGACCAATCTCGTAGTAACGCGGGGTAAAGTTGCCAGCGTGGAAAATATTCAACGGTACGTCGCTATACCAAATCCCCAAGCCAAAGAAGATGAAGGCCGAGAGCGTGGTCCACAGTAAATAATTGCGTAGCTTCCCGTTTTGAATAATGTGTGAGAGTTCTCCCGCACGCACTGGCAAGGCTTTAATGCCGCGCTTGTACAACATTTGCGGGCCAACTGCTGAAATGCGATCGATGCGTTCAGCAAGAGGGAGCAAGCGTTCATGGACCAGATACAACCCAATGGCCCCAAGCACTGTGACAATGCTCAAATACAGCGGTGGTTTGAAACCGTGCCATAAAGCGAGGTAGATCTTCTTGGTACTTTCTGGAAAGAAAACGTGATAGGCATCTGGCAAGAGCGTGGTGCCAAATAGGTTTGGAAAAATCCCAAAGATAAGGCTTAGTGCGGCTAGCGTTACCGGACCAGCCCACAACGTCCAAGGCGTTTCGTGTGCGTGTTTGGGTGTGTCTCCTTCAGGACCAAAGAAGACTTTGATGATGATAATCCAACCGGCTGCGCCCATGCCGATATTTGCAAGAACGGCAACAGCGGTGGTGAGCCACGCATTGCTATACATATCTAGCGTGGTTTCGTAAATAAGTTCTTTGGCAACAAACCCAAACAATGGCGGGATACCGCTCATCGAAAGAATTGCTAGTACGGTTGCCACAAACGTAATCGGCATTGATTTACGTAACCCGCCAAGAATGCGTACGTCGCGGGTGCCGGTTTCGTGGTCAATGCCGCCCGCCAGCATAAATAGCGCACCCTTATATAAAGAATGTCCTAGCAAGAAAGTGAGCGCAGTTTTCACGGCTAACTCAGAGCCAATGCCCAATAGCATGGTCAACGTCCCCAAGGCTGAGATCGTTGAATAGGCCAAGATCTTTTTCAGGTCAAACTTTTGCCATGAGAGATAGCCGCCCATGAGCATGGTAAAGGCCCCAACTGTGGTGACCACGCCAATCCAAAGTGGTGTGCCGCTGAGAGCAGGGTGCAAGCGTGCTAGTAGATAGATCCCCGCTTTCACCATCGTTGCGGAATGCAAGTAGGCAGAGACTGGCGTTGGTGCAGCCATTGCGCCCGGCAGCCAGAAGTGGAATGGGAATTGAGCACTCTTAGTAAACGCACCAGCCAAGACCAACATTAGCATTACTGGATACAGCGCGTGACTTTGAATGATGTCAGCTTGATCAATCAGAGCAGAGAGTTGTGTTGTGCCTGCAATTTGGGCTAGCAAGATTAGACCAGCCAGCAACGCCAGACCACCGGCCCCTGTAATGAGGAGCGCCTGGAGTGCCGAGTCGCGCGAGTCTTCGTACTTGTGCTTGTAACCAATCAGGAAAAAAGAGCTGATTGACGTTAGCTCCCAGAAGATAAACAGCAAGATAATGTTATCTGCCAACACGACGCCCAGCATCGCTGACATGAATAACATCAAATACAGATAAAACTTACCAAGGTTGGAGTCGCCGTGCAGGTAGCCGCCAGCATAGATGACAACGAAGGTGCCAATGCCGCTGACGAGCAGTGCCATCAGTAGACTTAGGCCATCTAAGGCAAAGTCAAAGTTGATTCCAAGGGATGGGACCCAACTGGTGCTGAAATGCAATCCATGGTCATGGACGGCACTCAACTGACTAAAAAAGAAAACGGTTAACCCAAGCGGGTAGAGGGCTAACACGTAAGGCGCAGCGGCCTTGAAAGTCTTATGAATTGAAACGGCTAAGATGGCAACAATAAAGCCGATTAGGATTAGAATGAGTAAGGTATTCAAGAATACGACAACTTTTCTGACATCACGCTTCCCAGCGGACGCAATTTTAGCCTCAACTGAGGCTGAGGAATGCTAGCAGTTTGCACAAAGCAGCTCTGATTTTACCTTTTTCGCACAAATCCGCACAGATTCGCACATAAATTATTTAATCATATAAAAGCAACATTGCTAGTCTAAAGCATTGCTCCAAGATTTTATAGATAGCCATTTGGCGCATATTTAGTGAGCCAAATAACCGGACGAATATCCTTGTCGTCCAGTAAAATCTAAGTATGCAAATGCCATGCCTTGAAACCGCCGCGCCGCAATTAGATGTGGAATGGGTGGTTGCCACCGAAACCGAACTCGATCCACCCTACGACATTTTTGTCCACAACGATGATGTCACCTCGATGGAGTTCGTGATTGCCGTACTGCAACAAGTCTTTAACCTCGCCATGCCAGACGCACTGACAGTGATGCTCATGGCGCACAACAATGGCGAAGCAAAAGTGGCAACGCTACCCTTAGAGACAGCCAAATATAAAGTAGGGCAAGCGCACGCGTTAGCAAGGCAAGCGCAATATCCGCTGCGATTTACGATAGAACCTGCTGAATAACGTGTAAGGTGTAATGCGTAAGGTCGTCTTGCGCAGCAACCTTCTGAAAATAAAAAGTACCTTTACACATTACACCTTGCCTATTTGATTAAGCCGCCTCCTTACGCATTACACCTTACGAATTCCTTATGCCCACAATCACTTCCATCCGCACCACCCCCTTCAAACTCCCAATGTACAAACCCCTCCGCTGGGGGAAGCATGGTTTTATGCCAGCTGCGCACCATGTATTGGTGGAGGTTGAGTTGAGCGATGGGGCGATTGGGCAGGCCGAAGCACTACCGCGACCGACAATTTATGGCGAAACAGTAACCAGCATTTGTACTGTGATTGAGCAAGAGCTTTTACCACGTGTGAAAGATGAGATCGCTGACCCAACTGCGTTATTTAGTGACTTGCAAGCCATCAAAAACAACCAGACGGCTAAAGGCGCATTTGATATGGCACTGCATGACGCGCTGGCGCAATCCAAAGGTGTTACATTGGCTGAACATCTTGGTGCTACGCGCGAACGTGTCAAAGTGAGTTACATTCTTGGCATTGGCTCACATGACGAAGTGCTCGAAGATGCGCAGATGGTCTACGACAAAGGCGTACGGGTATTAAAAGTCAAAGTAGGACGCGACTGGGAGGCTGATGTCGAACGCATCAAACTGCTGAAGCAAATTGCGCCGGATCTTGAACTGTACGCCGATGCTAACGAAACCATGACACCGCAGAATGCAGCCGAACGGCTGAACACACTGCGTGAACTCGGCTTGTTGTACTGTGAAGAGCCGATGCCTATTGAGCTAGTGCTGCAACGCTCAGCACTTCAAAACGGACAACATTTGCCCATCATTGGTGATGATTCTTGCTTCTCCATTCGCGACGTGCACCGCGAACTGGCGCTGGATACATTCGATGTCCTCAACATCAAATGTGCGCGGACGGGGTTCACGGAAAGCCAACTGATGCTAGACGCCATTGCACCGTACCAGAAGAACGTGATGATTGGCTCGCAAGCCAGCTCTAAACTAGGCATGAGCCGCAACGCCGCCTTTGCTGCCAAAGCGGAAGTCAACGAACCCTCAGAGCTCAGCTTCTTCCTTAAGATGAAAGAAGACATTGTGGAGCAAGAGATCCCGCTGCGAAATGGCTGGCTGTATCTGGAAGACGTGGCCGGAGTGCGAGTTGATACTTCGCAGGCACTCAGCACAAGTACTTAAAAGTTGAAGTAAGCTCAACTGTCAACTGTCAACTGTCAACTGTCAACTGTCAACTGTCAACTGTCAACTGTCAATGCAAAAACTCTTCGAGTGGATCATCACGCCCTATGCGCTGACACTACTGTTCCTTGTTGCAACCGCAATTGCCAATCGTAAGCAGAAATGGCCGCGGCGCTTTGCGATTGTGGCAGTGCTGATCATGTATGTCGGTGGGCATCCCCAGTTGAATGGGAATTTGGCGAAGTTCCTAGAATGGCAGTATTTTCCGCAGCCAATCGAAACGATCCCTGCTGCCGATGTGATCTTGCCATTAGGTGGCGGCGCAGACCTAGCACTCTGGCCTAATCCTCATGTGCAGGTCAATAGCCACACGAACCGCTATGTCTATGCGGCGTTGCTCTATCAGGCAGGCAAAGGAGAACGGATTATTGTCTCTGGGCGACCAAATGAACTCGAAGCTACTACGCAGGTCTTGCAGTGGATGGGCGTCCCAGAGGATGCCATCGTGCGCGGTGATCCAGTTCAGGACACACACGGGGAAGCGTTAGAAATCAAGCAGTTGCAAGCTGAACTAGACTTTGACAGCATCATTCTGATTACATCTGCGCGACATATGCCGCGCGCCGTGGCAACGTTTGCCAAACAAGGCGTTCCCGTCACGCCCGCACCAACGGCCTACGCTACAGTAGACTGTAGTGTTACAGAGCGGTGTGGCACCGCTGTCTGGGATGATTGGCTGCTGCCAGATCCTAGAAATTTTCAAGCCATTGCCCAAACCTTACGCGAATATGCCGCTTGGACCTACTATTGGTTGCGAGACTGGGTGTAGCGAAAAATGAAATGGGAAACGAAGCGGCTAACTTAGGGGAGCAGGCGCATGAAGAAAATTACGATCGAAACCATTACGTCTCAGTCAACTGGACTGAAGCGGACACATCGGGCAACTGAAGAAAAAACAACATATACGCTTTCATTTGTCATCAATTCTGAGAGACATACGCATCAACTGCATGTTAGACAGGTGGTTGTTGCAGGGCGTGAGTCACTGTTTTTAAGTGCCGACAATGAAATGTTGCAAAAGTGGTCAGAATCTGATCCGGTTCAGATCAAACTGCGCAAACTTGTACGCGAGATAAACGGTGGAAAAAAGCTGAAGTTTCCATTATCACTAGACCTTGATGATTAAGACTCACCTGGTCTATGTAGTGTGTGATCAAATGTTGTGATTGTCAGGGGGAATACGCTTAAGTTGCACATAGCGGCAAAGCCTTCACTGCGTGCCGACTGCGCCTTACCTTCGGACGGCTTCGCTCAGTGGGGGGCGTATCACATCGCTTTTTCTGTCAAAGCACAAAGATTCGGTCAAGAGTATGTCTTTTTAGTCAATTTTACGGACTTACTCGTATTTGATCTACGCAACTCCACAAAAGACAACTCAGATGCGTCCCCCACTGAGCGAAGTCGAACGTGCAACTTAAGTCCATGCCATTGAAATCTGTCACAACATTTGATCACACACCTTTATGCATCAATCTGCGTCGATCACACCTTTTACAGAGCGTTGCTCCTACCTTCAACTAAATTGACACACTTATGACAATAACTACAAAAATCCGCTGGGGATTACTCTCCACTGCGCGCATCAATCGGCGTCTTATTCCTGCAATTCGTCAAAGTGAACGTGGTGAACTCGTCGCTGTGGCGAGCCGTTCATTGGAAAGCGCGCAAGCCTATGCTACTGAATGGGATATTCCAATAGCGTACGGGTCTTATGAAGACTTGCTTGCCGCAGATACCGTCGATGCGGTTTATATTTCTTTGCCAAATCATTTACATGCGGAGTGGAGCATCAAAGCGTTGGAGGCTGGGAAGCATGTGTTGTGTGAAAAGCCATTCGCGCTCACCGTTGCTGATGCGGACGCGATGTTTGCTGCGGCTGAACACACCGGCAAGGTATTGATGGAAGCGTTTATGTATCGGCATCATCCCCAAACCTTGAAGCTGAAACAGTTGTTAGATGATGGCGCAATTGGCGACATCAAACTAATCCGGGCGCATTTCAGCTTTCCGCTCGACAACGACGCGAATATCCGTTTACATCCTGAAAAAGGGGGCGGGGCGCTGTGGGATGTTGGCTGTTATCCAATGAGTATTGCCCAGTATATTGCGGGGGGCGCGCCGACTGAAATAGCTGTCCAACAAGCGTTCGATGCCAACGGTGTTGACCGCACGACCACCGCACAACTGCGTTATGAAAATGGCGTTATGGCGCAAATTAGCTGCTCATTTGAAATGCAATTTTCTACTTCATTGGAAGTGCAGGGTAGTCTTGGGCGTTTGACTTGTGACTGGCCATTTGTCGGCATTCAAGAAAATGATGGCCCTCATCTCATCGTGACTGGTGAAGATCGTGAGCCGCAGCAAATTCAGTATGACGGTTACGACGAATATCTGTATCTGGGACAAGTCAACAATATGCATGCCGCAATATTGGATGGTGCGCCAATTCGGGTAACACACGCAGAAACGCGGCTGCATGTCGCAACGCTTACGCGGTTATATGCGGCGGGGAAGACAACACAATAGGGTGCAATGCGCGACAGAATTTTTTCTGTCGCGTTTTTGTTTCGACCAATTTTCAAAAATGTGTCACAAACTGAAAGGGCCAATCGTCATCCCTAGTAACAAACGATAATACGGAAAGTGTCTAATGCTAGACGGGAGAACGATTATGGAACACAACACATATGACGTTGCAGTTATTGGCGCAGGCGTTGCGGGTATCTTTGCGACGGCGCTGTTGGCAAAAGCGGGAAGGTCAGTTGTTTTACTTGAGCGGTCAGAGACCTTAGGCGGGCGCGGTCAAACGCGAGACAAACAAGGCTTCTCGTTCAATATGGGTGCCCATGCAATTTACTTACAGGGCACGGCAAATCAGCTGTCGCTGAGTTTAGGAATTGATCCGCCAGGGAAGCCACCGGTTATCAATGCTGAATCCCAACTCTATGCAGATGGCGCCGTGTATCCATTTCCTGGCACGCCTAGCACCATCATGACCTCTCCATATTGGTCATTGCGGGATCGGCTCAATTTCTTTGCCGTGATGCCAAAGATCATGATGGAAAAGTTAGACACCTTAGGTGACATGCGCTACACGGACTGGCTTCAGAAAAACGTAAAGTCTGACGCTGTGAGAGCCTATCTAGCTGCGAACGGTCGCGTCGGAACCTATATGAATGTGGCGGATCTTTCTGCAAAACATGCGCTCAATCAGTTCCGCTGGGTTCTCCAGAAAGGGGTCCGCTATGTAGATGGGGGCTGGGGCCGCTGGCTAAACAGCGTGGCAACGCATGCCCAACAAAACGGTGCGCTGGTGCTAACCAAACAACGGGTGACAGACATTGCCGCTATTGATGGCCAGTATGCAATCAAAACGACTGAAAAAACAATCTCTGCGGTCAAAGTTCTCATTGCAACGCCCCCAGACGTGGCCGCGAAACTGTTGCCTGCGGGCAATCGCGTTGAGACGGCACTTCCATGGATGAAACCGATTCGAGTTGCTGCGCTCAACATAGCCGTGTCTCACTTGCCGCACCCAAACCGTTGTTTTGCAACGGCGACAGATCGACCGCTATATTATTCACTGCATTCAGCCGCGGCAAAGCTGGGCCCAGAAGGGCAACATCTGCTGCACCTAATGAAATATCTACCGGATGAGTATGCGGGCAGCCCAGACGCGGATCTAGCAGAGTTGGAGGCGTGGCTAGATCAGATCCAGCCCGGGTGGCGTCAATATGTCATCGAGAGTGAATTTTTGCCGCGCATTGCCGTGATGCACGACTCGCCACGCGTTGGGCATCAACGGATTGGGATCGAAACAGACCTGCCAAATGTCTATCTCGCGGGAGATTGGGCCCATGCTGACCAGATTGTTGCGGATGGCGCGGCGCAAAGTGCGCTCAAAGTTGTAGACCGGATGTTGGCATGAGCATCGATACATTTGAGACAAATCGGAAATTGTTGTTTGGGGTGGCCTATCGCATGTTGGGCACTGTGGCAGACGCTGAAGACGTTGTGCAAGATGCATTCGTGCGCTGGCAGCGCAACACGACCCCCGTTGAAAATGCCAAGGCGTGGCTTGTGACAACCACCACGCGACTGTGTTTAGATCAACTCAAGTCTGCCAAAACCCAACGTGAGGCATATATTGGCCCTTGGTTGCCAGAGCCTGTTCAACCAGACGTAGCGAGTGAGACGTTTGCCTTGTCAGAGTCACTCTCCATGGCGTTCTTAGTGATGCTAGAGCGTCTTTCTCCAGTGGAACGGGCTGTGTTCTTGTTGCGTGAAGTCTTTGGCTATGCTCACAACGAAATTGCTGAGATCACCAGCCTAAGCCCAGCAAATGCACGGCAGACCCTGCGGCGGGCTAAGCAACATTTGCAGCAAGATCGCCCGCGCTTTACCGCGTCCATCGATGAACAACAGTTGCTAATGGGGCAGTTTATGCAGGCTTGTCTTACAGGTGATCTTGGACAAATGACAGCATTATTGACGCCAGATGCCACCTTCACCTCAGACAGTAATGGGAAAGCCATTGCAGCGCGCAAAGTCTTGTATGGGGCCGATCGCGTGGTCAAGTTTGTCCATGGTCTGTTGAAGCAGATGCCAGAAGACGGGACGTTCAATGTGCTGCTATTGAACAATCAGCCCGCAATTGTGATCTACGAGGCAGGTAAGCCGACGTCAGTCATCATGATGCATGCCGAGGATGGCCTTATCCAAGCGTTTTATGCAATGCGCAATCCAGAGAAGTTACTAACGTTGTAATGCGTTAGTTCAGTTTGTAAACCGATACCAAAATATAACCAATTTCTTGTTCTTTAGATTTTATAATTGAGTTGAGCGGCCCTTTCTGTGGCTGCTGAATATAATTGTTTTGAAAACTCACTTTCTGGGGAGGGAGTGTTGCGATGGAACAAAAA
>JAHDBS010000143.1 GCA_020630225.1 Anaerolineales bacterium
GTGGACGCAGTCTGGGAAGACATCACCCGCTGGGACAGCTGGATTGAGCGCGGCGAAGTTGAAAGCGTCGACTACACCATCGATAAGCAAGAAGACATCGACAGCCTGTTTGATGAACTCCACAGCGGCCCAGACGCACTAGCGCTGGTTGCAGAACATGACAATCGGCCAATTCCATTCCCATCACGGAACATGGTTGAAGCTGGGGATCAGATTGTGGCCCTGAAACGCGCTGGCTAACGCTCAAGCAAAGCACAAAAGCAAAAGGCACCTGAAGTTTTCTCCAGGTGCCTTTTTTATTTCAAAATAAAGGGATATTCAGCTTATTCAACAACCCACGTTGGATTGTTGCCATCCATTATGACGCGCTATCGTTTATAGGCGAGCGCCGCCGCAATAGCCCATACACAAGGGCAAGCACTGTAACAGCAAACAGAGCAACCCCAAGCAAACAAGCGACCGCAAAGCCAATTGGAATGTCAGTTGGGAGTTGGAAAACACCTTGACCTAAAGCAGTCGACTGGACCCCAAATGCAAGCTGCTCGGTGGCACTTTCCACTAGCTCAAGATCCCACTCCGTAAGGGTTGTGGCCGCATAATTCGTCGTGGGCTTAATTACAGCTTTATATTGACCAGCAACCAGCGCGTCGAAGCATAGCTGAGTCTCTGCAGTGCTCGTTAGCGCTTCTCCCACAATGCCCCGATTCGCAACATCAATAACGCGTACACGAATACCATCGACTGAGCCCTCAGAAGATTGCTGAGCGCCATCGCCATTGGTGTCATCAAACACGGTGACGCAAACGCTGCTATTTGCAGCTATTGGAGCCGGTGTAGGCGAAGTAACATCAGCAACAGCCGCAACTGTCGGGGCAATGGTTGACGCCAAAGTAGCCGTAGCCACAGTGGCTGCCGTCGCCTGCGGCGTCAAACTTAGCAAGTATGCCTGCTGAACCGGATTGTCATCCAACGGCCCAACGATCAAACGTTGTCCTAATTGGACGATATTGTTATTCAGCCCATTTAGCGCTTTGATGGTGTCGACGCAGGTTGTGACATCGCCACAATTAAGTCGTGCAATGCGTTGTAATGTATCTCCAGCTTGTACGGTGTAATACATCTTGCCATCAGCGTCTAAAGGCGGCAGTGCAAAATCGTCATCTGAAACCACAGACGGTGCAGCAGCTTGAGCTGGGGTCTCAACTTGCGCAACTTGCAAATTTGGATCTGTAACAGAGGCAGCTGTTGGCAAAGCCGAAGCTGGCTGCAACGCTTGGGCTGTAGCAGTTTGCTGAGCATCGTACGCAGCAAAATCAGCAGTCGGTTGTGGAAGAGCAGTCGGCGGCGGCGTAGCTGTTGGTGGCACTGCTACTGGCGCATTGGAATAGAAGCGCGCCGCATCTAAAGCAATGCCGTTGAAGGCATGCGGATGATGACTGAGGAAGTTGAACGTGATAGTAATTTCGTCATCGTCAAGCGGCAGGAAGGTAAGACTAACATCTTGCCAAGCCTGATTGATTAATGTTTGGGGTGCGGATTCAATATACTTCTCACCGTCCCACACTTGAATGGTCAAATGGACATTATCCATTGCAGCGGGCTGTAGCCCATTGCCATTATCTTCCAAAATAATCGGATACACAGCCACACTTACAGTATGGGTGTGATTGGTGTCAATGTTCTCAAAGGCGTCAAAGCCATAGCGTAAGCTGCCCTGCTTTAGGAAGGCATTGATCGCCATATAGTTCCTAGCCGCCATATGGTAAACGTGTAGTCCGTCACGCGGTGGAGCCCCAATTGAAGCTGCTTGTACCAATCCCCCATCTGCTAATAGAAAGTCTGCGCCAGTAATTGGGCTAGCATCAGTCATATAAGACAGATCCCAAGCCAGAGCACCCGACCTCGCACCAGCTTCTTCAAAACTTGGATTGTAAAACAAGTTCGTTTGCTGAAGCGGCGCGGCGCTCGAGACGTCTTGCCCGAGCCAAAATAGGCAGCTACACAGGATGCTGATCCGCAGAAGTATTTTTATATTTATCAGCCTCATTTTCATCGCCTGCGCATAACTAAGACCAGCCCCAACAACGCTAAAAGCAGTCCGGCTGCCAGTACGGTCGCAGCAAGCAATAGAATTTCCACTGAGATGCTAGTTGGCAGTTGAAACGAACGTGAGTCAGGTGACTGAACGCCAAATGCAATCTGCTCAAGTGCACCATTGGCAAGCTGAAACTCCCATTCACCAAGCGTCGTGAGTTGCAACGTTTCAGGCAAGATAACGAGAGATTTGTACTTCGTCGCTGGCAGATCGTTGAAACACATCTGGGACGTATTCGCAGTCGTCAGCCGCTCACCAGCGATGGCGCGTTTGTCTACATCTATGACGCGGACGCGCACACCAGAGACACTTTGCTCCGTCGATTGCTGCACACCATCCCGATTATCGTCATCAAAAACAGTAATACAGACACTACTGTTGGCTGCCTCTGTTACAGGAGTAGGCGTTGCAGGCTCGGCGATAGCAATTGGCGTTGGCGTTAAGGCAGGCGGCTCAGTTGCAACAGATACCGGCGGGGCTGTGCTCTCAGGCGTCAAGCTTAGAAGGTAAGGCTGCTGAACAGGGTTGTCAGCAAGCGGCCCAATAATCAAGCGTTGGTCTAGCTGTACAACAGTCGTACTTAGCCCATTCAGCGACTTGATGGTATCCACACATGTTGTGACATCACCACAGGCAAGGCGGGCGATGCGTTGTAAGGTATCTCCGGCCTGCACGGTGTAATACATCTTGCCATCTGCTTCTATAGGCGGCAGCTCGAAGCCATCGTCACTAAGTGGTACAAAGTTAGCATCTCCGCTTTCTAGCACGGTTGCAGTCGGAACAATCGTTGGCGGATTTGGATTGAGTGCAATTGCGGTGGACGTTTGCTGCGCATTAAAAGCTGCTACATCAGCTGTTGGGGGGATAGCAGTTGGGCGCGGGCGCGCAACCAGGCTAGCACTGTCAAATGCCACTGCATTGATCGCATGCGGATGATAGTTGATATAGACCATCACCATGCTGACATTGCCACTTCCAATTGGAGAGAATTGCATTGTGAATTCTTGCCACGCATTCGCGCTGGCAAAATTCATCAGTGCTGATTTTTTGATGATGTTATTGTCTTCAGTAATCAGAATTTCGATAGTTGCATTGTTACTATGTGCAGCACCATCCGCAGCCTCAATATGCGCATGACCCCAAATTTTGAAGTCGTATTCCAATGTTGTGTCTAACCCTTCTACTGTTTGAAATACCCGACCATTGATGGTCGCATTGGCAGCCTCCAAATAAAAAACATGGCTGCCACTGTGTGCCGAAAACCCTTTTGAAGCAGCGGCAATTGGACCACCATAACTCAACGCATCCCAAGACGTCCCGACCTCTGGGCTTGCAATACCGCTATGCTGCCAGCCAACAGCAGTGCCACCGCCATCATACGTTGCACTTGTCCCGTCTTCAAATCCAGGATTCGTAAGTAAATTTTGCTGCGCGGAAGGCGCAGCAACTACAGGGAATGCGGTGAGCAAGCAACATAACAAGACCGTCCTTGTTAGCAGGCGTTTTAATATCATCAGCTTAGTAGAAGTAGTCATTTTGTACGGCGAGTAAGAATACCACCGTAAGCTACGATTTTTCAATGCGCTGTTCTATTTCCCTGTTCGCTTAGAGGGGTCTGTAATCCTGACGCACTACCCACTGACCGAAGTGGAAGTACAAGTTTCTGAGCACTGTCTAAAAGTGCAGCGTACATAGTTACGCCTTATGTGAGTTACAAAAAGAGCATAAACGCTACATAACAATGCCAGAATTGCCTAGACCATTTCAAGAGTAGCGCAAATCCTGCTATAGTCTGCCGCAGGCACTCTGAAGCCCCTGACAATACCTGTCACACTGACCGCAGTGTGATTTTTGCTGGCGGCTAATTTCTACATAATCCGTTTAGCGCATTCATCTCAACATTGGAGTCCTTATGGCCACAGTAGACAGCTCTCCAACCATTGCAAATCGACGCTTAGATAAGCTATTCCCTTCTATTCCTTATATGGAAAAAGCGGCGGCGCGGCGCATGCCAAAGTTCATCCATGACTACATGGTCGGCGGCATTGGCATGGAGCATGGCGTCAAAAGCAATCGGGATGCACTAAATGCCGTCAGGCTAATGCCACGTTACTTGTCTGAGGCACAAACGCCTGACATTCGTACACAAATTCTGGGCGATGCCTTTGACGCGCCATTTGGTGTCGCACCATTAGGCCTCTCCGGGCTAATGTGGCCAAACCTCGAACGCATTCTGGCAGCGGCAGCACACCAGCACAACCTACCTTACATTCTGAGCACCTACGCCTGTGTCAGCTTGGAGCGCATTAAACCGATTGCGCAAGAACATGGCTGGTTTCAGTATTACCCATCAAATGACCCAAGCGTTGAGCAAGACTTACTCGACCGGAGCAAGGAAGCAGGCTATAAAACACTGGTCTTGACTGTCGATATTCCGGTTGAAACGCGCCGCGACCGCGACATTCATAATGGTCTTTCCGTGCCGCCGCGCTTTGATCTACGCACGCTATGGCAAATGATGACGCACCCAGCTTGGTCATTAGGCATGCTGCAAGCTGGCGTACCGCATTTTGAAACGCTCACAACCTATAGCAAACCAGGGGCACGCCCCATTCAAGGCTCACTAGAGTTCATCTACACCACGATGAAAGGCCACATCACGGCTGATCGTTTCAAAACAATTCGGGCAAATTGGGATGGCGACCTAATTGTGAAAGGCGTGTTGGACGTAGAAGAAGCAAAAATTTATTCTGCGCTTGGTGCGGACGGCATCATTGTGTCGAACCATGGTGGCCGCCAATTTGACGCCGCCCCCACATCTGTAGAAATGTTGCCAAAAATTCGGCAAGCGTTAGGGCCAAATGCGCTCATCATGGCCGATGGCGGCATTCGCAACGGCTTAGACATCGCACGGATGTTGGCGTTAGGCGCAAACTTCGTGTTGCTTGGCCGCCCGTTCGTCTACGCAGTTGCGGCAATTGGCAAACAGGGTGGTGATCACGCCATGACTATTTTGAAAGAGGAATTGCGGGGCGCAATGGCACAAATGGGATGTCCCACGCTTGAGGATTTGCCGAGTTTTTTAGTTCAGTAGTATTATCACCAAATCAATGTTGGTCTTGCAGTTGCCACCTTGTAGGACCGCACTGAACCCAAAACTGTTGGGCCTCCACGCCTGACACAACTCAATGCAAAGGAAGCAATTATGATTTCTATTTCAGCAAGTACTCCAACGCATGCTACCGCAGCACGTGCAACAGTGCGCACGCTTGCGCCTAACGGAACATCATTAGCAATTGAATGGGAAGACGGGCACACCAGCACATTCCATAACATTTGGTTACGCGACAACTGTAGCTGTGACAGTTGTGGAGATCACAGCGGCGGCGCCCGTTTTTATGAACTCAACATGATGTCAGACGACCTTAGCCTCTCAACAGCAACGGTCGCCGATGGGCTGATCCAACTCACCTGGAACAGCGATGGTCACGTCACCCACTACGACACAGATTGGTTGCGCTCACACTGTTTGTCCGCAACTGAGCGCACGTCGCGCCGCCATCAGCCTATTCTTTGGGATAACAGCTTGGAAGGCAATGTTCCAGAAGTAGACTACATGCTGGCCCAAACCGACGATGCCGAAAAACTGAAGATGTTTGATGCCGTCCGCACCTATGGCATTTGCCTCTTGCGTAACGTCCCTGCCACAAAGGAAGAGACCAAGAAGGTAGCCGAAATGGTTGGGCATATTCGAGAAACACATTACGGCGACATCTTTGAAATTATCTCTACACCTAACCCGACATTAGTTGCCAACCAGCCCGTACCGCTGCGCCCACACACCGATGAAAACTGGCGCAACACGTTAGTGGGCATCATGATTTTCCATACGATTCGAGCTAGCGAGGACGGCGGTGGCGCCTCTGTCATGACAGACGGCTTCAAGCTGGCAGAAGAGTTGAAGCGGATAGATCCCGACGCATATGACTTGCTTAGTAAAGTCCCCATTCCACACCGTCGCTTTATTCACGACGTCGGGCTGCGGGCAGAAACGCCGGTCATCCAACACGATTACTTTGGCAACATTAGTGAGTTTCGTTTGAACGAACGCACCATGGGCCCACTCGATTTACCCCATGACCTCATTGAACCAACCTATGCAGCACTGAAGAAACTGTATGACATTTCATACGATCCTCAGTTTCACATGACTCACCTGCTTGGCTCTGGCGAAGCACTTGTTTTTGACAATGCCCGCGTCCTGCATGCCCGGACAGGCTTCAATGGTAACCGCCATGTACGCCTGACCCATGTCGATGTCGATGAATTCCACAGCCGCTGGCGCCAACTGCGCCGTCGGTTGAATGGAGATATCAATCTGATTTAGGATTGCACTGTCGCACCAGACAAGCTGATAAAAAAATACCGTAGCACTTTGGCAAGCCAAAGCGCTACGGTATTAATATAGCGATCCTGTGTCGACAAGTTTCCTTAGACTGTAATCACTACATCTCCGGTACGATGACCACTTTCAATGTAACGATGTGCCTCCATCGTTTGTTCCAGCGGGAACGTCTTATCAATCACGGCGTTTAGGACGCCGCTTGCAGCCAAGTCTTGCACACGCAAGAGCGTCTGCTTGTCCTCCGCCGATAACGCACAAATGACCCGTTTCGATTTTCCGCGCGTGGTCAGCATTTGCCACAGTTGGCGTCCCTTGAAACTCACCGGAAAATAAATCCCATTGGCTGTAAGTGACTGTTCACAGTGTTCAAACGGCGTTTTGCGTAAAACGTCAAAAATTAGATCGTACTGCTGGCCGTTCTTAGTGAAGTCCGTCTGCGTATAATCTAGGACATGGTCTGCGCCAAGTGCTTTGACCATCTCTACCCGACGGGTGCCGCAAACGCCCGTTACCTCTGCCCCGTAATGCTTGGCGAGCTGCAACGCAAACGATCCAATTCCACCAGACGCGCCGTTGATCAATACTTTTTGACCGGGTTGAATATCCGCTCTGTCGAGTAAGGTAATGGCCGTCATGCCGCCATACGGGATTAAGCACGCTTCAGCGAATGTCAGATTTTCCGGCTTGTGAACAACCGCCTTCGATTCTTTCATACACACAAATTCCGCGTTAGCACCAAAGCTCTGACCTAAGTAAGCCATAACATCGTCACCAACCTTAAAGCGCGTCACATCTTTACCAATTGACGCCACCGTACCTGACAGCGCCGCACCAAGAATATTGATGCGCGGCTTGCGTAGCCCAAAAACAAAGCGTGAAATTAGCCACAATGGTGCCGGCATTGAAAATGCGCTGGGCCGAATCGATTTGAAATCGCGTACCCAGAGATCGCCAACGCCAAGCGGAACTGCGCGAACCGCAATGAGAATTTCGTTATCTTTAGGCGCAGGCTTGGCCACTTGGGTCAGCTGCAACACCTCTGGCCCACCATATTCAGTCAGTGTAACGGCATTCATCTTCATCAGGCATTGCCTTCCTCGGTCGTTGTCTCTGGATCATATGAAAATACGTCTTCTAGCGGGCAGTTGAAGACAACCGCGATTTGAAACGCAAGTTCCAACGTTGGGGAGTACTTCGCGCTTTCAATCGCATTGATCGTTTGACGCGTTACGCCGACTCGTTTAGCAAGTTCTTTCTGACTCATTTCATCATTCATAAAACGAAGCGTCCGAATATTATTTTTGATGCGGCTTGGTCCACGCTTGCCCATTTAGAACCCTCTCCGGTACAACACCAAGCGCGTAATGTCACCGACAACTTGCGCAATAACACCCACAAAAATAAGCGCCGTGAACATCACCAACGCCGACTGTCCCAAGACATAAGACAACATTGCCAAGGCCACCCCGGTTGAAGACACCGTATATGTCACCTTGGTGCCTTGCATATCAATGCGGATATCGCGTTCATCTTTAGTGTCATCTACCGATTCATCTGCTTCGCCATGCGCAATTGTTTCGCGAACTGCCGCCACGATGTGCGTCAAAATCATGCCAATAATGGTCACAATGGTCGCCATCACAATGACTACGCCCCAAAGCCAAAAGACATTGGTATCGGTAAAGCTATCGGTTTGCACAAGCCACCCAATGCGCACCGTCATATACAGCATGATTAGGGAAAAACTAACCAGCGTCACCACTACATTTTTCTGATGAAATGTCATATAGCCTCTGTTCTAAAGTTCAACCACTGATAAAAATTGGTTGTTACAACAGATAGTAATAAATTATTTACGTCGTGTCAAATATTTTTTACACAAATAATTTCGAGTAACACTTAATAGGGAATGAAATAATATTTTTGTTTGGGCTAAATAGCGGTAATATGTTGACATGCCTAACCAGAAACCAACGCCCCCACAGGTCTCCGGGGCGATCCCTGTCCTTGGACACGCACTTGAATTTCGCAAATCACGCGAAACTATTTTCGAACGCGGCTATGCTGAGCATGGTGCCGTGTTTTCTTATAAATTAGCGAACCAAAACGTTGCCGTATTTGGCGGCACGCAAAGCCAACGGATCTTTTTCAGCGAAACAGACCATGCCCTGAACATGCAAGAGCCGTATCGGTTTTTACAGGCGATGTTCGAGGGTGCGCTGTTTCTCGCGCCCCATGACCAATACTTGAAGCAACGTCCAATGGTCATGGAATTGTTCAAGCGTCAGAAAATGTTGGACTATTTGCAAATCATGCAGGTAGAAGTACAGAAGATGCTTGACCGTTGGGGTGATGAAGGCGAAATTGAATTCACCGATGAAATGAACTTGCTAGTGCAGGAAGTCGCTGGTTACTGCTTCCTTGGCGCTGAAGTCCATGAGCAAGTTGGCCGCGAATTTTGGGATTTGTATGGCGTCCTAAGTGCTGCACTTGATCCGATTCTGCCGCCAGATTTACCGCTGCCAAAGTTCTGGAAACGTGACCGCGCTAAAGCCAAGATGACGGCCATCTTGAAGCCAATGATTGCGGCCCGACGCGAAGCCCCAGACCAGTTTGACGACCTATTGCAACACTTAGTGGTCTACACCATGGAAAACATGGATGAGATCTCTGACGAAACCATTGTCAATTTGCTGTTGGCATTGATGTTTGCTGGACATGAAACCACTGCCGGCCAAGGGGCTTGGGCGGTAATTCAGCTGCTGCAAAATCCAGGCTATTTAGCGCTAGTACAAGCAGAGATTGAAGAGCACACCACTGCTGGCGAACACTTTGATCACCGCGCAATGGCAAAGCTAACGCACACCGCATGGGCTGTGCGCGAAACCGAACGTATGCAACCCTCAGCCGACATCCTCATGCGCACCGTGCACGAGGACGTTGACTTAGGAGACTTCATTGTGCCCAAAGGCTGGCTGGCACAAGTCTCAGCCGATATTGCGCACAATCTCCCTGAAGTTTGGAGCAATCCAGCGCAATATGACCCGCTGCGTTACTCGCCAGACCGCGCCGAAGACAAGCAAGATCGTTATTCCATGATTGGGTTTGGCGGCGGGATGCACAAATGCACTGGTATGAACTTCGCAAACAACGAAATGATTATTGTGGTGACGCTATTGTTTCAGCAGTTTGATGTGGAGTTGGTGACGAAGAATCCAGGCGTTGAACGCGGGTTAGGGGCTAATCGTCCGCACAAGACAATTTTGCGATACAAGCGTAAGGCTTAGTCACAAACGAAAACTAGGCGACCGTCTTTTCTGTCTGCGGGAGAGACGGTCGCGTGCTTAAACTGCCCTCACTGCTTACAACGCGGGCGTTTCAAGCACACTATTTCCGCACCACTGGCAGCGTAATCAGCAATTGCGTTTTGTCGGCTAATTGTTCAAGCGCCAATGTTCCCCCGAATACAGCGAGCAATGTGCTGTTCAATGCCAGCCCCGCGTGTGCGCTCTGCACCTGAGGCTGAGCTGTGCCGCCAGTATCCATTACCCATATTTTCAATTGATGGGTGGAGACAGCCGCCCCTA